>JAPLOT010000166.1 GCA_026400595.1 Alphaproteobacteria bacterium
CGTGTCGACGGTATCCTCTTGGAGAAGACTCCGTCATCCAAGCGGCTTCACGCGGCGATCATCTCCCGCATCAAGATCATGGCCAACATGAACATCGCCGAGCGGTTTGTTCCCCAGGACGGGCACATCGAGTTCATGGGCAAGAACGGCAGGATCGATATCCGCGTCTCCACAGTGCCCACTGTATGGGGCGAGGCGGTGGAGCTTCGTCTGCTCGATAAATCCGCGTCGCTGATCAGCTTGGGCGATCTGGGGATGAACGCCCAGACGCTGGAAGGCTTCGGCAAGTGCCTGCGAAAGACGCACGGCATCGTCTTGGTGACCGGGCCGACGGGGGGTCGGGCAAGACGACGACGCTGTACGCCGCTCTGAATAAGATCTATTCGCCCGCCGTCAAGATGATCACGATCGAGGATCCCGTGGAGTACCAGCTTGAGGGCATCAACCAGATGCCCGTGAACCCCAAGCGGGGTCTGACGTTTGCCACGGGCCTTCGGCACATCCTCCGGCACGACCCGGACATCATCATGGTGGGCGAGATTCGCGACCGGGAGACGGCCGACATCGCCATCCGGGCGGCCCTGACGGGCCACTTGGTCTTTTCCACGCTGCACACGAATGATGCCGCCGGAGCGGTGACCCGGCTGATCGATATGGGGGTGGAGCCCTTCCTGCTGGCCAGCTCGCTGGAGGGGATTCTCGCACAGCGACTCGTTCGCAAGATCTGCCCCAGGTGCAAAGAGTTGTACGAGCCGGACGAAAGCCTGATGAAGGGCCTCAATGGCTCAGTCAAGATGGGGCTCGACGCCAAGTTCTATCATGGCGCCGGGTGCACGCAGTGCAACCAGACGGGGATGACAGGCAGAGTCGGAATCTTCGAGATGCTCCGCGTTACCGGACATCTGCGTGACGTGATTGCCACCCGGCCGACCACGGATCAGATCACGAGGGAGGCCCCGGCGGATCATATCAGTATGGTGCACGACGGCGTCGCCAAAGTGCTGGACGGCGTGACAACGCTGGAAGAGATCTTCCGGGTCGCCAAGAGCATCGACGAGGACTGACCGGTCCCGTGCGGCAGTTCCGTTTTGCGCAAGGCCAGATCAAGGATAAGCGGGGAAAACCGTGGGTCAGTATTCATACAAGGCAGTCGATCAATCGGGCGAACGCGTCGCTGGTGTGGTCGAGGCCGGTGACCGGCGCAGCGCCGTAGCAGCGCTGGCCGGCCGTGGACATCTCGTCACCGAGCTCCTGGAGAAGGGACAGCATCACGACGCCGGCCAATCGACAGCTTCGACCGTCGTGCTGCCGGACCTGCGCAGCTTGATACGCCGGCGGGCCTCCAGCAAGGACATCATGGCTGTGACGACCCAGTTGAGCACCGCGGTCCGCGCCGGGCTGCCCCTGCTGAACTGCCTGGACCTGATTCGCAAGCAGCAGCACAAGCCGGCCATGCGACAGATATTTGACGACTTGGTCAGATCCGTCAACGCCGGCAAAGCCCTTTCGGAGGCCATGTCCGAGCACAAGGAGGTCTTCAGTCCCCTCTACTTATCCATGATCCGCGTGGGCGAGACCGGCGGAATCCTGGAGCAGACCAGCGCCCAGTTGGCGATGATCCTGGCCCGCGAGGAGAAGGTCAAAACGAATATGAAGAACGCGGCGGCGTACCCGATCTTCGTTCTGACCATCGGCCTGATCTCGGCCACGATCATCGTGACGGTGATTCTGCCGAAGATTCTCGCCAACATCGATGTCGCCGTCGTCGCGCTGCCTCTGCCCACGAGAATCCTCCTGGGCGTCAGCGGTTTCATCCGTGCGCTGTTCACCAGCGTCACGGGATGGGCCGTGCTGCTCATGATCGTGGCCGGGCTGATCGCGTTTCGCCGGTGGACGAAGACCGGAGGCCGGTTCGCCTGGGAC
>JAPLOT010000400.1 GCA_026400595.1 Alphaproteobacteria bacterium
TGTGCGTTGTTTGCACACTGGGAAATGCCTGAGCCGATCAATCCTCACCTGAGGATTGAGAAGGGGCAGTGTTCGCCTTGGACATGCACTCTGGACAGGCAGGGCGTGCCCTCTGTAGGGATAACGACACTGCCAATCGACGTGCGGGGATTTGATTGAGATGTTCGGGGATCCTCTGTTCTGGGCATTAGTTCTCCCCGGTCTGCTGCTTGGTGCCTATGCCCAGTCCAGAATCAAGCTCAATATCGCCAGGTACTCACGGGTACCCACGCCGCACGGTCTGACGGGCGGAGAGGTGGCCAGACGCATTCTGGACGCCAGGGGGCTTACCGAAGTCGCGGTCGAGTCCACGCCTGGGATGCTCAGCGATCACTATGACCCTCGCACCAAGACGCTCCGACTGAGCGAGAATGTGTATTTTGCGCCAACAGTCGCCGCGGCGGGGATTGCCGCCCACGAGGCCGGCCATGCAATTCAGGATGCAGACGACTACTTCCCGCTTGAGGCCCGCACCTACATCGTGCCAGTTGTGCAGCTCAGTTCGCAGATCGCGCCCTGGCTGTTCATTGCTGGCGTCATGTTTGACAGCACCCACTTGACCTGGATTGGCGTCATCCTGTTTGGCGCGTCGTCATTGTTTTCGCTCATCACGCTGCCTGTGGAATTCAATGCGAGCGCTCGGGCACTCGATCAGCTTACCAGTCACGGGATCATCGAAGGCGAAGAACAGATTCAGGGCGTCAAGAAGGTGCTGAGTGCGGCCGCCTGGACGTATGTTGCTGCTGCCATGTCCGCCATCGGGAGCTGGCTCTTCTACATTGTGATCATGCTTTCGCGTTCGCGCGGATCGCGCGCCAGATGACCAGCGGCCTATCGGCCTGTGAAAGCTCAACGATTCCAGCTTGATGAACCAAGATGAAGCCATCATCGATACGAACCGACCAGCTACTTCCAACCTCTGATCGACCAGAGTTTGCTCCTCATTGAGGGCCGGGTTATGAACACCAAGAGCTCCAATCTTCAACCAGAGACCGCGAATACGCTTGCAGGCCAACAACGTGGTTTGACCCGGCTGATTGGTCCCCTTCTTGCCATGACCCTCGTTGCTCTTCCAATATCCTGGCATCTGCCGCTGTTCCGCACGGAGCTCCTTGTCTTTCTCGAAAACGAGGTGACCCTGCTTGGCGCTGTGATCACTCTGGCCGAAACCGACCTCTTTCTATGCGCGATTGTTGTCCTGTTCGGGATGGCGATCCCCTTCATGAAGCTCTTGGCACTCCTCTATGCGTGGTTTGCCTTGCCACAAGCCAGGGCGCAGTCTTGGATCAACACCATCAGCAAAATCAGCAAGTTCTCAATGCTGGATGTCATGCTGATCGCCATTGTGATCGTTGGCCTCAAAGGCGTTGGAATGGGCAAGGTGACAGTCGAGTACGGACTCTACGCCTATGCCAGCGTGGTCATCTTTGCGCTGCTGTTGTCTTCTTGGATGCAGGTCGTGGCTGGGAGAAATGTCACAGCTGCAGTTGCGCAATCTTGAAACTCTCCATTGGGTCAGTACAACAACTGCCCAACAGGTTCTAGTCTGCCCATTTAACGGCAGTCAGATGCAAGGTGACACTCCGTCGACCATTTTGGAGCAATGGTCCATCCGGCAGAGCGCCTGGCGAGGGTGATAGATCTCGAAAAACCAGTGCGTGTCAAACATTCAAGTACTGCCTACGAAACAATGGCAAGCCCAAGTGTTAGGCCGCGGCATGATTTTATCTGGAACGAACACGCTGCTCTATGCCAAACTGCTCGACATTGGAGACGGTTTGATAGTCGAACCTGCTACTCTTGCCACAGTAAGAGCGGACCGGTCACTCGGCGGGGGAGACATCTGAAAGGGAGGCGGTCGTTCGGATGCTGCGATGGTTTGACCTGCAATGGCTGACGGCAAGGATGGATGCGCTTTCAACCGCGCAACTGGCATTCTACTGCTCGGCAGTTCTCGTCGGTGTGACCTGGTTTGGTATCATCTTCTTCAAGCCGTTCATTCGCCGCTGGCTTCGCAGGCAACCTGGGTCCAACGACCTGGTCAACTATGCAAGTGCGGGGTTTAGCCTGTTCTATGGCTTGCTGCTCGGCCTGCTTTCGGTTGCGACTTTTGGCAATGTGTCCAGTGTCGGGGCAAGTGTCGACCGTGAAGCCTCAAGCATCGCTTCGCTGTATCGGTCGGTGTCGTCTTATCCAGAGCCCCTTCGCGGAGAAGTTCAATATCTGCTCCGCGATTACACGCAATATGTCATCAACAAGGATTGGCCTGCCCACAGCGAGGGAAAGATCTGGAACGGTGGCGATCTCCGTCTTCAGGTCATTCAGCAGAAACTGTTGTCATTGCAGCCATTAGACCATACCCAGAGCCTCTTACAAGAACAGAGCATCAAGTACTTTGGAGAGCTCAACGAT
>JAPLOT010000509.1 GCA_026400595.1 Alphaproteobacteria bacterium
GCGGCAATGCCGCCGTCATGCGCCCCGTGATCGCAGCGCTGAAAGATGCCGGCATCGAAACGCTCGTCCTCACCAATGCCGCGGGCTCGCTCAAGCCCGATATGCGGCCCGGCGCGATCATGCTGATCACCGATCATATCAACTACTCGGGCATGAACCCGCTGATCGGCCAGCATGGCGACGAGAACTTCGTGCCCATGACCGATGCCTATGACCCGGAGCTGCGCGACCGCATGCTGCGGGCGGCCTCCGACGAAGAACTGCACCTGCATCAGGGCGTCTACTGCTGGTACTCCGGCCCGAGTTTCGAGACGCCGGCCGAAATCCGCATGTTCCAGATCGTCGGCGGCACGGCGGTGGGCATGTCGACGGTGCCCGAGACGATCCTGGCGCGGCGCTACGGCCTGCGCGTGGCGGCCCTCTCGGTCATCACCAATCTTGCCGCCGGGATCGAGGGCGCCTCGCCCAGCCACGAGGAGACCAAGCGCGAGGGCGCCAAGGCGGCCGACAACATGCGCCGCATCCTCGCCCGCTTTTTCGCGGACGCCTGACATGCTGCCGCAGGAGGTCATCCGCCGGAAGCGGGATGGCGCGGCCCTGTCGCGCGACGAGGTGCGCGGCTTCATCGCCGGACTGACGGAAGGCTCCGTGTCGGAAGGGCAAGTGGCCGCCTTTGCCATGGCGGTCTTCTTCAAGGGCATGAGCCGGGAAGAGGCCGTGGGGCTGACGCTGGCCATGCGCGATTCCGGAACCGTCCTGCGCTGGGATCTACCGGGGCCGGTGGTTGACAAGCATTCGTCGGGCGGCATTGGCGACAATCTCTCGCTGATGCTGGCGCCCATGCTGGCCGCCTGCGGTCTCTACGTGCCGATGATCTCGGGTCGCGGCCTGGGCCATACCGGCGGCACGCTGGACAAGCTGGACTCGATACCAGGCTATGTCACGCAGCCTGATCTCGATCTCTTCCGCAAGGTGACGAAAGAGGCGGGCTGCGCGGTGATCGGCCAGACCGCCGATCTGGCGCCGGCCGACAAGCGGCTCTATGGTATTCGCGACGTGACCGCGACGGTGGAGTCGATCCCGCTGATCACCGCGTCGATCCTTTCCAAGAAACTTGCAGCCGGTCTCGAACACCTCGTGCTCGACGTGAAGATGGGGTCCGGCGCCTTCATGGCGACCATGGACGAGGCCGTGGGTCTGGCCGAAAGCCTGGTGGCCGTGGCCAATGGCGCGGGCCTCAGGACCACCGCGCTCATCACCGACATGGACGAACCGCTGGCGCCTTGCGCGGGCAACGCCATCGAGGTTGCCCATGCCGCGGAATTCCTGCTTGGCCGCCGGGCCGAGCCGCGCGTCATGGAGATCACGCTGGCGCTCGGCGCCGAACTGCTGATGAGCGCCGGGATCGACCGCGACGCCGCAGCGGCCATGTCACGCCTGCGCCGCAGCCTCGAAAGCGGCTTGGCGGCCGAGCGCTTCGACCGCATGGTGGCGCTGCTGGGCGGGCCCAAGGACTTCCTCGCCCATCACGGTCGCTACCTGCAGCCCGCGCCGCTGGTGATGCCCATCTTCGCGGAAGGGGAAGGTCCGATCTCAGCGATCCGCACCCGCGATCTCGGCCTCGCCGTCATCGAACTGGGCGGGGGCCGCCGCGTTGCCGCCGATCGCATCGACCATCGCGTCGGACTTTCGGCGCTGCTCGGCAAGGGCGACGTGGCAGATCGCGCAAGGCCGCTCTGCCTTGTCCATGCCGCTGACGATGCAAGCCTCGCCAGGGCGGCGGAACTCGTGAAGGCGGCCTACACCATCGGCGGCACGCTGCGCCGGACGCCCGTCATCCACGCCCGCATCGGAGCCTGATCCATGCCGCGCGCCTTTCTCTTCATCCTCGACAGTTTCGGCATCGGCGGCGCGCCCGATGCCGCGGCCTTCGGCGACGATGGCGCGAACACGCTGGGCCACATCGCCGAACGCATGGCGCTGAAGCTGCCGCACATGGCCTCGCTCGGGTTGGGCGAGGCTGCAAGGCTGGCCTCGGGGCGCGATCCTCTTGGTCCCGCCGACATCATCGGGCGCTGGGGCTGCGCCACCGAGATCTCGCGCGGCAAGGACACCATCACCGGGCACTGGGAAATCGCCGGTGTGCCGCTCAGTCGCGACTGGGGCTATTTCCCGCACACCATCCCCGCCTTCCCGCAGAACCTGATCGACGAGCTGGTGCGGCGCTGTCGGCTGCCTGGCCTTCTCGCGCTCTGCCATGCCTCGGGCACGCAGGTGATCGAGGATTTCGGCGAAGAGCATGTCCGCTCCGGCAAGCCCATCGTCTATACCAGCGTCGACAGCGTCATCCAGATCGCCGCGCATGAAGCGCATTTCGGCCTCGACCGTCTCTACGAGGTCTGCCGCGTGGCGCGCGAGCTGACGTACCCGCTCAACATCGGCCGCGTGATTGCCCGGCCCTTCCTGGGCGATACGGCCAAGACTTTCTTCCGCACCGGCCACCGCAAGGACTACTCGGTCACGCCGCCGTCGCCGACCCTGCTCGACGCGCTGACCGCCGCCGGCCGGCCGGTGATCTCCATCGGCAAGATCGGCGACATCTTCGCCCATCGCGGCACCGGCGAGGAGATCAAGGTGGCTGGCCTCGACACGCTCATGGACGTCTCGCTCGACGCCATGGACCGCTTGCCTGACGGCGGCTTCGTCATGACCAATTTCGTCGACTTCGACACCGAATTCGGCCACCGCCGCGATCCCTTGGGCTACGGCAGGCTGCTGGAACACTACGACGCCATGCTGCCGCGCGTCTTCGCGAAGCTGCGTGACGGCGACCTGCTGGTGCTGACGGCAGACCACGGCAACGATCCCGGCCAGTCAATCGCGCGGCACCTTGCCCTGGCTCCGCTCGGCGCCGGCAAGGCCTGGCAGGACGGCTAGTTCGAAATGACGCGAGACGGAAACGCGCTTCCCCCTCCCCCTTGTGGGGAGGGATCAAGGGTGGGGGTCGCTCCGAACTCACCCTTCAGAGTTCATTGTTTTTTCTCATGGATTTCCCGACCCCCACCCCGGCCCTCCCCACAAGGGGGAGGGGG
>JAPLOT010000018.1 GCA_026400595.1 Alphaproteobacteria bacterium
GTCATCGGGATGATCATCGCCTTGCGCGCCGATCTGCGTCCCGGCTTTGACGTCGCGCGCGATCGGATCACCGGAGCGATCGTTGGGGGCGTTCTGGCCGTTGTGGCTGCGACAGTACTGGGTCTTGCCCCTGTCCTACCGACACTTTTCCTCGTGCTGATGGTCGTGGCCTGGCCTCTGGCGCTACGGGCCGTGCAGACCGGACCTTGGCAAGGTGCCGCAATCAAGTCGATTTATGCACTTGGGATCCTTGTCGGCGAAGGATTCTCCCCCCTTTTCGAGGACACGGCAGAACGACTTGGCATCCGCATCGCCGGAGTGTTCATCGGCCTCTTTTTTGCGACTGCGGCCATCGTGCTGTTCAAGTCGCACAAGTCAGCAGAAAGGCAAGGCCCGTCCGGCTTGTGACGCGACGACGACAGCGCACTGCGCACAAAGGCTGGACAAACCCCGTTCAGTACTCGTTGAACATCGCCTGGACTGCTGCAACATCCGTCGTCCTGGTCAGCGCCAGCATCAGCAGGACCCGTGATTTCGCCGGATTGAGTTCGCCCGAAGCTACAAGACCCAACGCGTCGTCGTCCACTTCGTTGTTGCGATAGACGATCCCCGAAGGCAACCGCGTGCTGCGCACGACAACCACTCCGGCCTTAGCGGCGGCCGTGATCGCGTCCAGCGCCGGCGTGGTCATGTTGCCGTCGCCTACGCCGGCAATCACAAGTCCCTTGGCTCCCAACTTCACCGCCGCCTCGATCAGGTCGGCATTCATGCCGGCGTTGCCATAGAGAATATCGACGCGAGGAAGCTGCTCCAGCCCGTCGATGCTGAACTCGCTGGTCATGCCTTGCTTCTTTTCCGGCATGGCAAACCAGGTGATCGCGCCGGTGTTGGTCAGGCCCGCAGGTCCACGGTTACCGCTTTGAAACGTCTGCACGTCAGTCGTGTTCAGCTTGGCCACGTTACGGGCATAGTGGATCTGATCGTTCAGCACTACCATCACTCCACGCCCGACAGCTCCTGGATTGATCGCGGCCGAAACGCCATTGAACAGGTTGCTCGGCCCGTCTGCACTGATCGCCGTGGCGGGGCGCATCGAGCCAACCATGATGATTGGCTTGGTTGTCTTCGTCACCAGGCTGAGGAAATAGCTGGTTTCCTCCATCGTGTCGGTGCCGTGGGTGATGAGCACGGCATCGGTGTCGGGCGAGGCGACGACCTCGTTCACACGTCGGGCTAGCGTCAGCCAGACCTCGTTGTTCATGTCCTGGCTGCCAATGTTGACAACCTGTTCGCCAGAGATGATTGCCAGCTTGTCAAGGTTCGGCACCGCCGAGATCAGGTCCTTGATGTCGAACGATCCCGATTTGTAGCCGTAACCACCCTCTTCGGCCTGCGCCCCCGCAATGGTGCCGCCAGTGGCCAGCACAGTGATGCGGGTTGTGCCCTGTTCGGCCAATGCAACGGCGCTGCCGCTGGCGATGAAGGCCGCGAACGACGCGATCAGACGCAACTTTCTCATTCCAATGTCTCCGGTGTCACCGTGTATACGCCAGTCATTTTGTCTTGCTGGCTTCGTAGTCGGCCACGTACCCGGCCGCCACAACGCGGATCGCCCGGCCGATATCGTCGTAAACATGCTCGGGCAGGTTCGCGAAGGACACCCGAACCGACCACGCAGGTGCATCGAAGCCGCTGCCGTTCAGCAGAACGATACCGTGGTCCTCGGCCAACTTGAACACCGGGTCGAGTGGATGAACGTTCTTCTTCACCCAGTTCACGACCTCGTCCCCGACGTACTTGCGCATCCAGAATTCGAAGTCTATCAGGCCATAGTAGTAGTCGAAGTGATCATTCGGCCCGACCTCAATGCCCAACCCCTCGATGGTGGCGCGGACCCGCTGCTTTACGATGCCGATGCAGCCTTTCTGATAGTCTTTCTTGGCATCCATCAGCTCCGACAACGAGAACAGCATCATCATCACCTGCTGTGGCAGTGACAGCCCGGCGGTGTGGTTCAGCGCCACATCGCGACTGTCCGCGACGATCCGGTCGATAAAGCCGATCTTGCGCGGCGTTAGTGTCAGTGCGGCATAGCGCTTGTCGAGCGCCACAAGCGTTTCCTCGGGCAGGGCTGCGATCAGTTTATCGAAGACGTTGTCTTCATGCACCGCGATGGTGCCAAGCCGCCAGCCGGTGCAGCCAAAATACTTGCTGTAGGAATAGACCCCGATGGTGTTGTGCGGGAACGCGCCCAGCAGGCCCCTGAAGCCTGGCACGAAGGTGCCATAGACATCATCGGTCAGCAGGATCAGGTCAGGGCGCTTTTCCAGGATCTCGCCGATCTTGGCGATCACGGCATCCGACAGGGCGATGGCGCTCGGGTTGCCCGGGTTCTCGAGGAAGAAGGCCTTGATCTTCGGATCCAGCAGCTTGTCCAGCTCCTCGTCGCTGAACTGAAATCGGTTTTCCTGCGTCGCGCGGATATCGACGATGTTCAGCGCATAGTCTTCCAGGTGCGGCATTTCGAGGTAGGGGGTGAAGATCGGCACACCCAAGGCTATGGTATCGCCCGCGTTCAGCAGACGGTTCGATTTCATCGTCTTGAAGATATAGCACATTGCGGCCGTGCCACCCTCAACCGCGTAGATGTTGAACTTGCCCGCCGGGGCTGGCTCGCCACACATCGCCCATTGCAGGTATTCGCGCACGATCTGTTCATTGTGCACCAGCATCCGGTCAGGCACTGGATAGTTGTCGCCGATGATGGAGTCGATCAACTCGTGCACGAACTTGTCAGGTTCGAAGCCGAAATGTTTAATGGCCCAAGGCAGCATTTCGGCAAGGAACGTAGCCCCTGGCAACGCGGAATTCGCGGTTAACCACGCAGTCGCGCGGGCAGCAATCCCCGGCGCTTTCGGCATGCCGCCGATGCCCGGCGGCAGGTCCATCACGCGCTTGCTTTCGGTCAGCGCGAAATGGCCCAATGTGAAGAACGCTTCACGCGGGCCGGTGGCGATCCAGTTGGGGTTGCCGCGCCCTGCGTTGATATACGTCAGCGCAGAGGTGTTTGTTGTCTTCATTGCCGCTTTGGCAAGGAAGTCCTTGATTTCGAACGGGCTGAGCCCCTCGTACTGTTGCAGCGAGCGTCTGTCCATGATCTTCTCCCAAGGCGTTGAATGTCGGAACTCGTAGTCGGGTCAACTGGCGTTCATCATGAGGACGATGATCATGCCGAAGATCGTCAGAACCATCTGACCGATGGCATAGGGCATTCCGTAGCCAAGCGCCGGCACCTTGCTGCGCGCCTTTTCCTGAATCATTCCCAACGCGGCGGTGGTGGTCCGCACCCCGGCACAAACACCAAACAGGATTGCCGGGTGGAACTTGAAAACGAAATGACCAAGCAAGACCGCGAGGATCATCGGCACGCTGGTTGCGATCGCTCCCCAAAGGAACAGGCTGATGCCGACCTGCTGCAAGCCCGCCACAAAGCCAGGTGCGGCGTTGATACCGACTACGGCGATGAAAACATTCAGGCCGAGCGTGTTCAGAAGCCACAGCGCTGGCCCCGGAATACTGCCGAAGGTCGGATGGACCGCGCGGAAGTAACCCAGCAGCAGCCCCGCGAGCAGCGCACCGCCCGAGGTAGACAGCCCGATCGGAATGCCGCTGATGGTGACGCTCAGCGCCCCCACGAGACCACCGACGACGATGCCTGCCGCAACCACCTTCAGGTCGGTGGCTTCAGCAGGGCGATCGGCATGGCCGATGGCCTTTACCAGTGCCTCAACATGGGTGCGGCTACCTTGCACCGTCAAAACGTCGCCGCGCAGAACTTCGGTTCCTGGCAGAATCGGTATCTCGACAAGGTTGCGCATGATCTTGCGCAGGTAGATGCCGCGCGTCACCGGCTCGTCCGCCAACTCGAGCAGGGTCTTGCCGGTGTAGGACTTGTTGCGCACGAACACATCGACCTGCTCGACCGGAATATCCAAGAGCCCGCGGTCATCCACCTCGGGCATCGCGCTTTCCACATTGTCAACCAATAGGGCCCGCGGTCCGGAAACCACCACGACATCGCCGACTTGCAGAACCGTCGTCGAATCGGCCTCGAAGATCTGGTCGCCGCGCCGGACTCGCTCAACAAAAATCCTGAGACCCGGGAAAAGGTCACGCACCGGCTTGCTGGTCAGGTTACCCGCCGCAACCTTGTAGGCGCGCGCTTCAATATGACGGTAGGCTGAAAACACGCCAGCATCCTGCCCAGAAACACCACCCATCTGCGCCTCGTAATCCGCGCATTCCTTGGCCAGATCGACGCCGATCATCTTCGGGCCGATCTGCGCAAGGATGATAGCCGAACCGATGGTGCCGAAGATGTAGGTCACAGCATAGGCAATCGGAATGGCATCGGCGTAGGCCTTGGCCTGTTCCGCCGACAAGCCCAGTCGGTTGATCTGATCGGTCGCAACCCCGATTGCCGCCGACGTGGTCTGGGACCCCGCGTAAAACCCTGCGGCATAGCCGATATCCAAACCCGCGAGCCGCGCGCAGGCGTAGGGCACGATCAAACAGAAAATCAAGACAATCACCGAAAAGACGACCTGCCTGAGGCCATCCTTGCCAAGCCCCGCGAAGAACTGCGGACCGACACCATAGCCTACGGCGAATAGGAACAGCATGAAGAATGCGGCCTTGATGGGACCGGGAATCTCGATCCCCAATTGGCCGATCACCACAGCCGCAAGCAGCGTTGCGGTCACATTGCCAA
>JAPLOT010000165.1 GCA_026400595.1 Alphaproteobacteria bacterium
GCACTCTCCTTCACGCTGCTGGGCGCGATCGAATCGCTGCTCTCGGCGGTGGTCGCCGACGGCATGACCGGCCGGCGGCATCGCTCCAACTGCGAACTCGTGGCGCAGGGTTTCGCCAATATGGGCTCCGCCCTTTTCGGGGGCTTCTGCGTCACCGGCACCATCGCCCGCACCGCCACCAATGTCCGCTCCGGCGCACGCAGCCCGGTGGCGGGCATGATGCACGCGGTCTTCCTGCTGCTCTTCATGCTGGTGGCCGCACCGCTGGCGAGCTTCATCCCGCTTGCGGCGCTGGCCGGCATCCTCGCCATCGTCGCCTACAACATGGTGGAGAAGCACGCCTTTGCAGCGCTTCTCAAATCGTCCTGGGGCGATGCGGTGGTGCTGATGGTGACCTTCCTGCTCGTCGTCTTCCGCGACCTGATCGAGGGCATCACCGTAGGCTTCGTCATCGGCGCGCTGATCTTCATCGACCGCATGGGCAAGGCGATTGCCATCGAGACCCATGTGCCGCTGGTCCCGGAGGACCAGGCCGACGAGATCACGCCGCGCGACACTTACCGCCCGGAGGACGAGGACACGGTGGTCTACCGCATGTCGGGCGCCTTCTTCTTCGGTGCGGCTTCGACGGTGGGCTCGGTGCTCGACCGGCTGGCGGATCAACGCAAGAACTTCATCCTCGACTGCGCCGCCGTGCCCTTCCTCGATTCGACTGCCGCCAACGTGCTGGAGGGCGCGGCGAAGAAGGCGCAGCGCGCCGGCATCCGCTTCGTGATCTCGGGCGCCAATCCGGCCGCGCGGCGCATGCTGCTGACCCATGGCGTGAAGGCGCCGCTGGCGGAATTCGCCGCCACCATCGACGATGCCCGCGCGCTGCTCAAGGCAGAACGCGCCTGACGTCAGGCGGCGGCCTTGTCATCCACCTCGTCGGGGACCTTCTCGATGCTGGGCAGCGCCTCGCCATGCAACGTGGCCTCGAAGGAGCGCAGGCGCTTGTAGACCGACAGCAGGTCGACGATGGTGGTCCAGGACCTGACGAGATACTGGAATGAATCGCGCACCTGGCCGAAGGCGTTGAGGATCTGCTGCATCACGCCAAGCGTGATGGTTCCCGCCACGATGGTGGGCGCCAGCACGATAAAGGGGAAGATGTTGTCGGTCTGCAGATAGAAGTACCGGCCGACGTTGAAGTACATGTAGTTAAAGTAAAGCCGGAAGTAGTTCACCCGGACGGCGGCGAAGAGTTCGCCCAGCGTCTGCGGCTGGGCACGGTTGGCATTGTCCTCGCCATAGACGAGTTCCTTCCGGAAGGCCGCTTCCACCCGCTGGTTGCGGAACTCGAGGCCGGGAAGCCGGATGCCGATCAGCGCCAGGAAGGCCGTGCCGAAGATCGACCACAGGATGGCGGCGACCACGAGCGGGTAGGGCACCGCGCCGAAGATCGGGATCTCCGTGACATTGGCCGAGAGCCGCAGCAGCACCGGCAGGAAGGCGATGAGTGTCATCACCGCATCGATGAGGCTGACGCCCAGACCCTCGACGGTGGCGGCAAACCGCATGGTGTCTTCCTGTACGCGCTGCGAGGCGCCTTCGATGTGGCGCAGCCGGTCCCAGTTGTCGGTGTAGTAATTGTTCATCGCCGTGCGCCAGCGGAAGATGTAATGGCTGACGAAGAAGCGGGTGAGCACTGCGACCGTCACCGCGACGAAGGCGATGCCGGCAAAGCTCAGCAGCTCGGCGTAGAACTCGGCCAGCGTCACCGGCTTCGACTTGGAGAGCGCAGCCTGGATCAGATCGTAGA
>JAPLOT010000415.1 GCA_026400595.1 Alphaproteobacteria bacterium
GTCCCGCGGCCTGAATTCCTGATGAACGGCGCGGCCATGCGCCGTTCAGCGCGCATGTCGCAGAGTCCTGTCACATCATCCGCAATGTCGCGCGATGAAGACAGGAGAAGCACCATGTCCAGGTTCAATACCCGAAACGTCAGGCTCTCGGCCCTTGCGCTCGCAGCCTCAGTCTTTGCCGCAACCCAGATGGCCGGGAGCGCGCAGGCCTATCAATGCAAGCCTGGCTATGTCCAGGTAGAGACCATCGCCACGTTGAAGGCCAAGTCGAAGTCGAGCGGCCGCAAGCTGTGGACCAGCAACGTGAAGAACAGCCTGGGGCTCGAGTGGTCCGTCTGGGACATCGCCAGCAACGCGTCGCAGGACTGCGCGTTTACCGGCGCGAAGTGGTACTGCATCACGAAGGCCAAGCCCTGTCTCTACGTGGTCCAGTAACGGTCGCGGACTTGCGAGGCTGCCTTCGCCCGCGTGATGCTGCAGCATGCCTGAGGGCGTGCTGCAGCATCGCTCCCGACGGCCGGTCCTGAAGACGCCGCCGGCGCTGCACTTGCAAGTTCCCGATCTCTCCGTCTATGCCTCGCTCTTGCAACAATCCTGCAGAGCAGCGCCATGCCACGCCTGTCGAACATCCTGCTTTTCGAACCGGCGCCCTTGGCCGCGTTGCAGAACCGCCCCTGGTCGGGCTGGCTCGTCGTGGGTCTCGTCTGCGTCGGCGCCTTCGTCGGCCAGGTTGATGCCACCATCGTGCAGCTGGCGCTGCCCACCCTGGGTCATGTCTACGATGCGCCGCTCCAGACCATCAGCTGGGTGGCGCTATCCTATCTTCTGGCTTACGCTTCCTTCCTGCCGATCTTCGGACGGCTCTGCGAAATCCTGGGACGAAAGAGCCTCTATATTGCAGGCTACTTGCTGTTCATCCTGGCCAGCGCGCTCTGCGGCCTCGCCGCCAGTCTCGAGCAATTGCTGGCTTTCCGGTTTCTGCAGGGCATTGGCGGCGCTCTGCTGGGCGCCAATAGTCTTTCCATCCTGGTGGCGACCGTGCCGGCGGAGTCCCGCGGCCGGGCGCTGGGCCTTTACGCGGCTGCCCAGGCCATCGGCATGAGCGCCGGTCCCGCGCTTGGCGGGTTCATCCTCGAGGCGCTCGGCTGGCGCTGGATCTTCTGGGTGACCGTTCCATTCGGCGCGGCCGCAGTGATTCTCGGCTGGCTGGCGCTGCCGCGCTCGTCCGCTGGAAGCGCAGGTCAGGCCTTCGACTGGGGCGGCATGCTGCTGGTCGGTCCGGCGCTGATCCTCTTGGTCGCCGCCCTGAACCATCTCTCAAGCTGGGGCCTTGTTTCGCCATACACGATCGGCTGCATCGCCGTGGCCGCAGCCTTGTTCTGGCTCCTGTTCCGCCACGAAGCCGCATCACCGTCTCCGCTCATCAATCCGCGCCTCTACCGCACCGCCGCCTATCGCAGCGGCGCTCTCGCGGTGACGCTTGCCTATGCACTGCTCTACGCCATGTTCTTCCTGATGTCCTTCGCGCTTGAGCATGGCTATGGCGAAACTCCTTCCCATGCCGGTCTCCGGCTGGCCCTCATTCCCGTGGCGCTGGGGCTCACGGCGCTGTTCAGTCACGATCTGAAGTCCTGGCTAGGCTCCTCGCGCATCGCCGTCGCGGGCATGCTGCTGTGTCTCTGCGGCGTGACGACGCTGCTCTTCACGCTCAAGCTGTCTCCCGATCATCACGCCTACGATACGCTGGCCTTCATCCTGATCGGTACGGGGCTTGGCCTCTTCATCGCTCCCAACTTTAACGCGACGATCGCCGACGTGACGCCCGACCTGCA
>JAPLOT010000014.1 GCA_026400595.1 Alphaproteobacteria bacterium
AAGGATGAATTCGGCGCAGACAGAACCGCCGCAACAGCTGCGACGCAATTGGACTCCTGACCTTCCACCCGCACCTTATCGCACATTGTGCACCGACTGCGGCATCTCGCGCAGCAGCGATCCGGCGCAATGCGGAAAGGCCTGCCAGTTCATCAAGCCGGACTATGCTTTCCTTGAAGAGAAGGTGCATGGCCGCAGCCGGGACGCGTCGCGACCGGATGAACTGCACTTCGGCCCCTTCCGGCAGATGCTGCGGGCGCGCCTCGTGCCGCCCCGCGCCGGGGCGCAATGGACCGGCATCACGACCCGGATTGCCGAACGCCTGCTGGAGACCGGTGCGGTGGATGCGGTTCTCACCATGGCGCCCGATCCGAGTGACACCTGGCGTCCCGTTCCGGTCATCGTCACCCGCGCCGAAGGCCTTCAGCATTGCCGCGGCATGCGGATGGGCTATGCGCCGCTGCTGGCCCTGCTGGAACCGGCCAAGGCAGCAGGCTACCGGCGCCTTGCGGTGATCGGCATTCCCTGCCAAGTCTATGCCCTGCGCGCGCTTGAAGACGAGCTTGGCCTCGAACGCCTCTATGTGATCGGCACACCCTGTTCCGACAACACGACGACGGAACGCTTTCACGAATTCCTCGCGCTGCTGTCGGAGGCGCCCGACACCATCACCTATCTCGAGTTCCGTGCCGACTATCATGTGGAACTGCGCTTCAGCGACGGGCGGGTGCGCGAGATCCCCTTCCTGCAGCTGCCGATCTCGAAACTGCCGGGCGATTTCTTCCCGCTCACCTGCCGGACCTGTGTCGACTACACCAATGTGCTGGCCGACATCACCGTGGGCTACATGGGCGGACAGGGCGAGCAGTGGCTGCTGGTGCGCAACGACCGCGGTGCGGAACTGCTCAAGCTGCTTGACGGCGAAATCCGTACCGAGGCACCCGGCAGCGCCGGCAAGCGGCACAATGCAGTGAAGGGATTCATGGCCAATGTGGAACGCGCAGCGGGCGGCCTCCCGCTGCGCAGCATGCCGAACTGGCTTCGCCCCATCGTCGGGCGGCTGATGCCATGGATCGGACCGCGGGGCCTCGAATTCGCCCGCACGCGCGTCGAGATGAAAGCCATCGAGACAATCCTGCACCTGCGCCAGCAGATGCCGCGGCGCATGCGCAGCATGGTGCCGCCGCACGTCTGGGCACTGGTTGCCCCCTATGGCCTGGCGCCCAAGGATGGCGAGACGAATTCCGGCAAGGAATGACTCATTTGAATCGGTTCCGCCGCATCGACGTTCTGATCGCGATCCTCGCGCTTGCCGCGATTGCCGTGAGCCTGTGGAACCTGCGCGCGGCCACTCAGGGTGTCGATCGGAGCGACGTGACAGTCGGATCCACACCGGTCACCGTCTATCGCCCGGCGCAGGGCGGTCCGGCACCGGTGGTGCTGATTGCCCATGGCTTTGCCGGATCGCAGCAGCTGATGCAGTCCTTCGCTCTGGCCTTTGCGCGCAATGGCTACATTGCCGCGACCTTCGACTTCGCCGGACACGGACGCAATCCGCAGCCGATGACCGGCAACATCACGCGCGAGGATGGCGCCACGCGAAGCCTGCTGGCCGAAACTCAGGCCGTTGCCGATTATGCGCGCGGCCTCGGCGACGGACGCCTGGCGGTGTTGGGTCACTCCATGGCCTCCGACATCATCGTCCGCTTTGCGCAGGCCGCACCTGACGTGGCTGCCACCATCGCCGTCTCGATGTTCTCGCCGGTCGTCACCGCGACGACGCCGCGCAATCTCCTGGTCATCACCGGCGAATGGGAGGGCATGCTGAAACGCGAAGCCCTGCGCGCGGTGGGCCTTGCCATCGCACCGCAGGAGGCCGAGGCCGGCGTCACCTATGGCGATCCCGCCGCCGGCAGCGGGCGGCGGGCGGCGGTCAGCCCCCACGTCGAACATGCCAGCGTGCTGTTCAGCCAGGCGAGCCTGCAGGAGGCGGTGGGCTGGCTCGACCTGACCTTCGGCATCTCGCGCGCCACGCCGCCCGTGATCGATGCGCGCGGCCCCTGGATCGCGCTCCTGATCGCCGGCACGGTGATGCTGGCCCGGCCGCTGTCGCGCGTCCTGCCCCGCATCGCGCAGCCGGCCACCGGCGCCAATCTCGGCTGGCGGCACCTGTGGCTGCCGCTGCTTCTGCCGATGATCGCAACGCCGCTGATCCTGCGCCTTGTCCCGACGCATTTCCTGCCCGTGCTGGTCGGCGACTATCTTGCGGTTCACTTCGGAACATATGGCCTGCTCACGGGGCTTTGCCTGATGTGGGTCCTGCGCGGCGCGGCGTTCCGCCCGCGTGGATCAGCGCGCCTCATCCTCCTCGCCGCCGCGGCCGTCACCGCCTACAGCTTCATCGCCATCGCCTGGCCGGTCGACAGCTTCGTCACGTCCTTCGTGGCCGCGCCCGGCCGGATGCTGCTTGCCCTCGTGATGCTTGCGGGGACCCTTCCCTATTTCGCGGCGGACGAGTGGATGACGCGCGGACAGGCCGCGGCGCGCGGCGCCTATGCGGCATCGAAGATCGCCTTCCTCGTATCTCTCGCGATCGCCATCGGGCTCGACTTCGAACGGCTCTTCTTCCTCGTCATCATCGTGCCGGTGATCGTGCTGTTCTTTCTCGTCTACGGGCTGTTCAGCCGTTGGGCCTATCGCGCGACCGGGCATCCGCTCGTGGCCGCCATCGCCAATGCCGTCGCCTTTGCCTGGGCCATCGGCGTGACCTTCCCGCTGCTCGCGGGCTGAGCGGTCAGCCCTTGCCGCCGGAGAGCATGACGGTGAACCATCGCATGGACGGAATCTGCCGGCACACCGCCATGGCCGCCACCAGGATGGGCACACCGATGAAGGCGCCGGTCAGCCCCCAGAGCATGCTCCACAGGAAGACCACGAACATCACCGCGAAGGGCGAGATCGACAAAGTGGAGCCGGTGAAGACGGGTTCGAGATAGCTGCCGATGATGAACTGCACGATGGTGAGGCAGACCAGCACCAGGAGCGCAATCCGGAAGGACTCGAACTGCGCCAGCGCGAAAAGCGTGGGCAGCAGCGTGGCCACCAGGGGACCGATGAAAGGTATGTAGTTCAGCGTGAAGGCGATGGCAGCCCAGGCCGCCGGGACTTCGAGCCCCACGATATAGGCGATAAGCCAGACGGTGGCACCCGTGACCACGCTGGCGATGGTACGGACCAGCATGTATTTCCCGAAATGGCCCGCCGTCTCGCGGCCGACCGCAACGATGTCGATGCCCCCGAAGCGGCTGCCTGCCGCCTTCAGCCGCTTTGTCAGGTCTTCGGCCTCGAGCAGGCCCAGCACCGCGAAAGCGAAGACCAGGGTTGCAAATCCGGCCAGGCCATTGAGGCGCGCCAGCATGGCCTGCACGGTGCGAACCAGCCAGGACATGTTGAACGTCTCGGAGATCGGGCCCGCAATGGCGAAGCCATGACTCTCAAGCCAGTCCATGGCGATCTGATAGATGGCCTGGAAGCGCGCGCTGTTGCGGACCAGCCATTGCCCCACCACGCTCAGGCCCCAGGCGAAGAGCATCAGGAGAAACACCACGCAGACGAGGGTGATCACAAGAGTGATGAGGATGGCAAGCATGCGCGGCATGCGGGCCTGCAGATAGGCCTGCAGCGGCCAGACGACCATGACGATGAAGATGGCGAAGGCGGCCGGCGCAAAGACGGCCTCGCCCCATGACAAGGCGGCCATGACGAGTATTGTGGTGCTGACCAGCAGCAGACCGCCTATGGTGGAAAGCTCGGTCTCGACACCGCTGCCGGGGGCCTTGCCGTTCATGAGGAGGTTCCCGTCTGGTTGGCATTCTGGGGGCTGTCATGTTGAGGATACGCGCATGATTTGGCAAGCCGCATGACGGCGCTGCTCGACCCGCGACAGGGTGATGTTGAAGACGACGCCTCCAGCACCAAACAGCGTTCGCTCGTGTCGCTGGCCGGCGGCCTGCTGACCGAGATCAGCCTGCCCAAGCTCCTGGTGGCCTGGATCATGCTGATCGGCCTTCCGGGCCTCGCACTGGGCTTCCTGCCGCTTCTCGCCTCGCTGTGGATCGGCAAGGTCTCCGCGCAGGTCGCCACGCTGCTGACCGGACTGGGCTCGCTGGCCGCGCTGATCCTGCTCGTGGCTGTGGCCTGGTTCGGTGGGCGGTCGGTCATGCGCCTGCTGGAAAGCAGCTTCTGGTCATTGCATGCAATGGGAATTCAACCCGGCTATGTCGTCGGCCGCGAGTCGCTGCGCCATCTCGCCGAAGGCTGGCTCAAGCAAGGCGGGAGTGAAGCCGCACGCGGGCGCATCCGCGCCATGAGCGGGCTGGTATCCGCTGCCGCCTTGAGCCTGTTTGCCGCATGGATCGCAACGCTGGCCTGGCCGCATAGCCGCTGGACGGCCAGTCTCGCGGACTTTGCAGCGCCTCTCCGGCTCGTCCTCCCGGTCATCGCCAATGCCGTCGTGATTGTCGCATCCTACTTCAGCGTGGCCGCGATCCTGTGGGGCATCGCCGACGCGCGCATGGCGCCGCCGCTCGATCTCAAGACCTTCGACGCATCAGGATCGGACGCCCGGCGCTGGCGCATCGCCCATCTTTCCGACGTCCATGCGGTGGCCGGGCCTTATGGCTTTCGCATCGAGTGCGGGCGCTCGGGCCCGCGCGGCAATCACCGCCTGTCGCAGGCCTTCGGGCGGCTGGCCGACATCCACGCAGAGAAGCCGCTCGACATGATCCTCATCTCAGGCGACCTCACCGACGCGGGCTCATCAACCGAATGGGCCGCCTTCTTCGATGTGCTCAGCGCCTATCCGCAGCTGTCCCATCTCATCGTCGGCCTTCCCGGCAATCACGATCTCAACATCGTGGACCGCGCCAATCCGGCGCGGCTTGACCTGCCCACCAGCCCGCTGAAGCGGCTGCGGCAATTGCGCATGCTCTCGGCGCTCGGCACGTTGCAGGGCGGGCGCATGCGCCTGTTCGATGCAGCGGCCGGAACGCTGGGCCCGGCGCTCGATCGCTTCCTGGAGCCGCACCGCAGCAGCATCGCCATCTTTGCGGACAGGGGAACATTCCGCCTGTCGCGCGGCCTCGGCGATGTCTTCGACATGGCCTTTCCCATGGTTCAGCCGCCCGATCACGAGGATGGTCTCGGCATCATCGTCCTCAACTCCAATGCCGCCACGCATTTCTCCTTCACCAATGCGCTGGGCATGGTCTCGCTGGCGCAGACACAGGCCATCGACGCCATCGCTGCACTTTATCCGCGCGCGCGCTGGGTCATCGCCCTGCATCATCATGTGGTCGAGTATCCGAGCCCGGCCAAGGCCCTCTCGGAGCGCATCGGCACGGCACTGATCAATGGAAGCTCCCTGGTGCGCCGGCTGCAGAAGCTGAAGGGCCGCGCCATGCTCATGCATGGCCATCGCCATACCCAGTGGATCGGCACGAGCGGCGATCTCATCATCGTGTCGGCGCCGTCGCCGGTCATGGATGCGCGCGATACCGACGACACGCATTTCTTCATCCACACGGTCGCCGCGGGCGGCGATGGCCGCATCGCCCTGCTCGAACCGGAGAAGATCATGCTGCCCGGCACGCCCGCAGAGGTTTCGCCACAAGCGTGATCCGGTCGATGGCGCACGTCGACGGAAATGATTGCGCCTTCCCATGCAGCCCTTCATAGTCGCAGTTCAACTTATCACCGCCGCAGGGAACTTATCTTGGTTGCCGTGACTGCCATGCGCGAATTTCATGCAGGCCTGCCCGATTTTCCGGCATACCCGCAGAATTCCTGGCAGGCGGAACTCGATCTGCGTTTCGACACGATCGGCGGCCGCACACGGCTGGCGCAGCGCCGGCACAAGGGGCCGTTGATGGTCCAGCGGCCCTTTCATCCCGAGGCAGACGGCACGTGCCATGTCTATGTCCTGCATCCGCCGGGCGGCGTTGCGGGCGGCGACCGCCTGACGATGGATTTCCGCATCGGCAGCGGCGCCCGCGCCGTGCTGACCACGCCTGCGGCCACGAAATTCTACCGCAGCGGCGGCCTCCCGAGTCGCCAGACCAGCCGCATCGCCGTGGCCGCCGACGGCGTCTGCGAATACCTGCCACAGGAGACCATCGTCTTCGATGATGCGCAGGCCGAACTCGAGACCTGCATCACGCTCGAGCCCGGCGCCACCTATGTGGGCTGGGACATCGTCTGCCTGGGACGCCCGGCATCGGGGGACGGATTTCGCAGCGGTTCGGTCACCCAGCGCGTCACGCTGCTGCGCGATGGCCGGCC
>JAPLOT010000564.1 GCA_026400595.1 Alphaproteobacteria bacterium
ATGATGTCGGCCAGCACCTGTCCGGCTCCAACTGACGGCAACTGGTCAATGTCTCCGACGATGAGCAGGGCAGCTTCATCAGGTATGGCCTTGAGCAGCGCCTGCATCAGCATGACATCGACCATCGAGGTCTCGTCGACGACGAGGAGGTCGCATTCGAGGGGGTATTCCGCGTTTCGCTTGAAGCCACCCGCCTTGGGGTCGACCTCGAGAAGCCGGTGGATGGTCTTTGCCTCGAAACCCGTCGCCTCGGTCATCCGCTTTGCGGCACGCCCGGTCGGCGCGCAGAGCAGGAGGTTGACGCCCTTGGCTGCGATAATCCGCAGGATGGAATTGACGATGGTGGTCTTGCCGACGCCCGGACCTCCGGTAATGACCAGGACCTTTGCCATCAGGGCCAGGCGAATGGCTGCGACCTGGCTTTCGGCGAGCTGGAGGCCAGTCTTCTGCTCGATCCATGGCAGTGCCTTCACCGGATCGATGAAGGGCCATGGGAGCTTGCCACTGGCGAGTTGCTTCAGCCGCTCAGCAATCACCTGCTCGGCACGGTAGAGACCGGCCAGGAATATGCAGGGTGTCTCACCGACCCTGTCCGCGATCACGGTGCCGTCCGCAAGTTCGAGTTCGAGGGCGGTTTGGATCAGATCCTTGGGAACCTCGAGCAACTCCGCGGCCAATGGCGCCAGTTCCTCGGCCGGCAGTCCGCAGTGTCCCTCGTCCATGGCCTCGGTCAGGGCATAGGAGATCCCGGCCCGGATCCGCATCATGGCCGTCTTCTCGATGCCGAGTTTCATGGCGATGGCATCAGCCGTCCTGAAGCCAATACCGCGGATGTCGCGTGCCAGCCGGTAGGGGTTCTCGGTCATGACCTGGATCGCATCAGCGCCGTAGGTCTTGTAGATCCGCACTGCCCGAGCGGTCCCCACCCCGTTGCTGTGCAGAAAGACCATGATCTCGCGTACGATCTTCTGCTCGGCCCAGGCGTCAGTGATGCGCTTCGCGCGAACTGGTCCGATCCCGTCGATTTCCTTCAGACGTTCCGGATTGGCCTCGAGGATGTCGAAGACCTTGTCCCCGAAGACCCGCACCATCTTCTTGGCATAGACCGGGCCAATGCCCCGGATCATGCCGGAGGACAGATACTTCTCGATCCCCTCCGTCGTCGTGGGTGGGGTGGTCTTCAGAAACCTGGCCTTGAACTGCTGGCCATGCGTGCGATCGTTGAACCATTCACCCGTGGCGGTGATCCATTCACCGGCTGATATCGCTGCGGCGTGACCCACGACTGTGACCAGGTCGCGAACACCGCGGGCCTTGACGCGCAGCACGCAGAAGCCATTCTCGGCGTTGTGATATGTGACGCGCTCGACCGAGCCGGCCAGTACTTCCTGGGCTGATGGTTCCGGCTGCGGCTTCATGGCGATCGTCACATCATCGGTTCTGTCGCCGCGCGCGTCAATCTCAAGGGCATATCGAAGTCGCCCGACCAGCAACGTAGTCTAGCGAATATCGCCTATAGGCGACCGCCCACCCGCTTGCAACCATCCAGCGGTCTCC
>JAPLOT010000331.1 GCA_026400595.1 Alphaproteobacteria bacterium
CGGCCCGTTCCGGAGGAGATCGTGCGCGCCGTGTCTGCGGCGGGCGTTCCGGTGGTGTCCATCGACGTGCCTTCGGGCCTCGATGGCACGACCGGGAAGGCGCGCGGCGCGGCAATCCGGGCGGATGTGACGGTCACCTTCTTCCGCAAGAAGCCGGGCCACCTGCTGATGCCGGGCCGCGATCTCTGCGGCGAACTCGTTGTGGCGGACATCGGCCTGCCGCCGGACGTTCTCGCGGAGATCGAGCCGAAGCAGCGCGAGAACGCGGCGCCGCAACTGCCGCGGGCGGCCGCGCAGGGGCACAAGTATGGACGCGGCCACGCGCTGGTGGTCTCGGGCGGGCCGCTCAACACCGGCGCGTCCCGCTTGGCCGCCGATGCCGCGCTCCGCTCCGGCGCCGGCCTGGTGACCATCAGCGGAACCGCCGATGCCTTGGCGGTTCACGCCGCGCAGGTGAGCGCCATCATGCTGTCGGATGCGGAACTCGCGTCCCTGCTGGCCGACCGCCGGCGCAATGCCGTATGCATCGGCCCGGCGGCGGGCCGCGGCGCCGAGACACGCAGCAAAGTCGAAACGGTGCTGATGAGCGGGGCTGCCGCGGTGCTGGACGCCGACGCGCTGACGGCCTTCGAGGAGGAGGCCGAGCGCCTCTTCCGGCTGGTGGCGATGGTGCCCGGACGGCCTGTCGTCATGACCCCGCATGATGGAGAGTTCTCCAGACTTTTCAAAGGATTGTACGAAGAATCTGACTCGAAGCTTGAGCGCGCACGGACGGCGGCGCACGTGTCGGGCGCGGTGATTGCGCTGAAGGGCGCAGATACCGTCATCGCCCAGCCCAATGGCAAGGCCCGCATCAATGCCAATGCGCCGCCCTGGCTGGCCACGGCCGGCTCGGGCGACGTCCTGGCCGGCATCGTGACCGGGCTCCTGGCACAGGGCATGTCGGGCTTCGAGGCGGCGGCGGCCGGCGTCTGGCTGCATGGCGCCGCAGCCGCGCGGTGCCGGCCGCAGGGCTTCACGGCCGAGACGTTGCTCGCATCCCTATGACCAACCGCCCGCTGCTTCTGCTGCTCGGTACCGGGGCGGCGCTGGGCTGCAACTTCCCGCTTGGCAAGCTGGCGGCGGCGCAGGGACTCAATCCCGCGCTCTGGGCAGCGGTGATCTCGGGCGGGGCGGGACTGATCATGCTGGTGGTGTCGCGCCTGGCCGAAGGGCCTCCGACGGCGGCACCGATGCTGCGCTTCTCGCTCGTTTCGGGCTTCATTTCCTATGTGGTGCCGAACTTCCTCACCTTCGCCGCCATTCCCCATCTCGGCAGCGGCCTGGTGGCGGTCATGTTCGCGCTGTCGCCGGTGGTGACGGCGCTGCTGTCGATCGTCCTCAAGGTGCGGCCGCCCAGCATGCTCGGCCTTGCAGGCATCGGCGTGGGGCTGGTGGGCGCCATCGCGATCATCGTGGCGCGCAACAGTGGCCTGGACGGGAGACAGTCGGCGTGGCTGCTGCTTGCCGCACTGGTGCCGGTGTCCCTCGGGCTGGGCAATGTCTACCGTACCCGGGCATGGCCCAGGGGAGCCGGACCGATACGGCTGGCGGCGCTTACCAACCTGGCGGCGGCCGGACCCCTGCTGACCCTGGCCTGGGCGCTGGATGGCCTTGACCTCCCCGCGCTGCTCGCCGTGCCGGGACTGGTCGGCCTGCAGCTTCTGGCGTCCTCGCTCATGTTTCTCATGTTCTTCCGGCTGCAGCAGGAGGGCGGGCCCACCTACCTGAGCCAGATCGGCTATGTCGCCGCAGCCGTGGGCGCGGGCATCGGCGTCGGCGTTCTGGGCGAGTCCTATCCGGCGGGCGTCTGGGCGGGCGTTGCCATCGTTGCAGCGGGCATCGGGCTGACGACGCTGGCCCAGTTGCGGACGGCAAGGGCCTGAAGCTTCCCCACTTTCTCCACTGGCATCGCGGAAACCCCTCTGCTATAGACCCCGCCCAATGCGAACCCGGGGCACTGGCTGCCGCGCGGGCGTGGTGAAATTGGCAGACACGCAGGATTTAGGTTCCTGTGGGGAAACCCGTGGGGGTTCAAGTCCCTCCGCCCGCACCAGCGCCTGGCCCATGCCCCCTTGGCGAAACACCGACGTAGACAAGAGCGAGAGATATGCAAGTCACAGAAACACTGAGCTCCGGCCTGAAGCGTGAGTACAAGGTCGTGGTCAATGCCGCCGAGCTCGACAAGGAACTGAACTCCAAGCTCGCCGACCTGTCCAAGCGTGCCAACATCAAGGGCTTCCGCCCCGGCAAGGTGCCGGTGCCACATCTGAAGCGCGTCTACGGCAAGTCGGCCATGGCGGAAGTCGTGCAGAAGGCCATCGACGACCGCAGCAAGGCGCTGCTCGAGGAAAAGAAGCTCAAGCCCGCCTATCAGCCGGAAGTGAAGCTGCCCGAGGACGAGGCCGAAGTGAACGCCGTGATGGATGGCAAGGGCGATCTCGCCTTCTCGCTGTCCTTCGAGGTGATTCCCGATTTCGAGGTGAAGGACCATTCAGGCCTCGCGCTGGTGAAGCACCTCGTCGAGGTGACCGAAGACCACATCGCCGAGACGCTGAATCGCTTCGCCTCCCAGTCCAAGAGCTTCGAGGAAAAGCAGGGCGAGGCCGCAAATGGCGACCAGCTGACCATCAGCTTCGTGGGCACCATCGACGACACGCCCTTCGAGGGCGGTACGGCGGATGACGTGCAGTTGGAGCTGGGGTCGAACCAGTTCATCCCCGGTTTCGAAGAGCAGCTGGTCGGCGCCAAGGCCGGCGAGGAGCGCACCGTCCGGGTGTCCTTCCCAGAGTCCTATGGTGTGGCCGAGCTGGCCGGCAAGCCGGCCGCCTTCGCGGTCAAAGTGACCAAGGTGGAAGCGCCGAAGCAGGCCGCCATCGACGAAGATTTCGCCAAGAAGATGGGCTTCGAGGACCTGGCCAAGCTCAAGGACACGATCAAGGAGCGCATGAGCCAGGAGTTCGGCCAGATGACGGCCATGAAGCTGAAGCGCGACGTGCTCGACGCACTGGACAAGCTCTATGATTTCGAACTGCCGGTGAAGCTGGTCGAGGCTGAGTTCAACGGCATCTGGACGGCGCTGACCAACGAGATGAAGCGCGCCGCCAAGAGCTTCGCCGACGAGAACACCACGGAAGAGGATGCCCGCAAGGAATACAAGGCGATTGCCGAGCGCCGCGTGCGCCTCGGCCTCGTGCTCGGCACGCTGGGCGAGAAGGAAGGCATCCAGGTCAACGAGCAGGAACTGCAGCAGGCCCTGATGAACCGCATGCGCCAGTTCCCCGGCCAGGAAAAGCAGGTGATGGACTATTACCGCAAGAACCCGGCTGCACTGGTCGAGCTGCGCGGCCCCATCTTCGAGCAGAAGGTGGTGGACCTCATCGTGTCGCGCGCCAAGGTCGACGAGAAGAAGGTCGGCAAGGAAGACCTGCAGAAGATGATCGAGGACGAGCAGGACCGTCCCGAGATCTGATCGGTCTCAAGAGACCTGTCTAGAATCGAAGCGGCCGCCCACAGGGCGGCCGTTTTCGTCAGTAAACGGACGAGTTAGCCCGCCATGATCCGCGCGTAGAGGTGGCGCGCGGTGAAGAGGTCGAGATGGCCGCCGCCGGAATTCTTGTAGACGGTGATCTCGGCGGGCGAGCCGCGGCCCCTGTGGCGGCCGCAGCAGAGATCGAAGAGGTCGGCCACCAGCCCCTCGCGGGTGATGATGCCGCGGGCCAGCGGCTCGGCGATGTCGCCAGAGCGCTCGCAGAAAAGGCGCGTGTCGAGGAAGATGCGTCCGGCGCGGCGGATGGTCTCGTCGTCGGACTCGCGCATCTGTGGCTGATAGGCGCCGATGAGATCGACATGCGCGCCAGGCTTCAGCAATGCGCCCTTGACGATGGGCTCCGTCGCCATGGTGACGCAGGAGATGACGTCGGCCTCGGGCAGGGCGGCATCCAGATCGTCAATGGCGGTGATCTCGGCATCCACCGAAATATTCTCCGCAAGAGCCTTGGCGCGTGCGGGCGAGCGATTCCAGATCAGCACCCGCGACAGGCTGGGCCGCACCGTGCGATGCGCGGCGATGACATGCGGCGCCAGGCCGCCTGCGCCGCAGACCAGCAGGGTACGGGCGTCCTGCCGCGCCAGGAAGGAGGCGCCGAGGGCTGAATCGGCTGCCGTCTTGCGGAAGGTGAGTTCGGCGCCATCGGCGGTCATCAGCGGCCGCCCGGTCTTGCCGTCGAACAGCAGCACCAGGCCCTGCACCGAGGGCTGCGGCGGCTTGAGGCCAGGATTGCCGGGAAAGACGCCGACCATCTTCACGGCGATGACGTCCTGGTCGGCCCAGGACAGCAGCGACACGAAGGCATTCGCGTTCTGGTCTTCGCGGATGTCGCGGTGGGTGTCAGGGCGAAGGTCTGCGGCATGGGCGGCTTGCAGCGCCGCGATCAGGCCAGGATCGTCGAGGAGAGTCTGGGCTTCTCCGGCGGTGACGTGATGCATGGCGGCGTCCGGAACGGTGAAGGCCGCAGTCTAGACCCGTCCCCGCTGCAGACGCCAAAGGAAATCCACCGGGCCTGGGCCCGGTGGATGTCCCAGATCGAAGACTGTCAGGCCTTCCGGCCTATCGGCTTAGTTCCCCGGAACGCCGTTCGAGATCGCCGTGGCGAGCGACTGGAACTTGCCGGAGATGGCGCCGGCGAGGAAGGGCAGGGAGGCGATGAGAGCAACGCCCATCGCGGCGGCGATCAGGCCGTACTCGATTGCGGTGGCGCCGGACTCATCCTTGGCGAAACGAATGAACTTGGTCATGTGTCTACTCCAGTTGAACATTAGTGCTGACTTGGCTTTCCGGTCTTGTGTGATCGGTGATGCTGACCCTACGCGGGGCGCCTCAAGATGGCCTGAACGACTCCGCTCAAATTGTCGCCAAACACCGATTTCGGGAGGACGCGCTGTGCCGTGGTTGACGTGGGCTTAACGCCGTCCAGCGGGTCAGCCGCACAGATCCGTCCGGCGCCGGCCCCGTGCCGGCCCAAGACCCAGAAGGAAATCCACCGGGCCTGGGGCCTGGTGGAAGTCCGAGATCGAAGTCTGTCGGGCCTTCCGGCCCGTCCACTTACGGCGTGGTAACGCCGGTCGAGATCGTGTTGGCGATCGACTGGAACTTGCCGGAAATGGCGCCGGCGAGGAAAGGCATCGCGGTGATGAGGGCAACGCCCATCGCGGCGGCGATCAGGCCGTACTCGATTGCAGTGGCGCCGGACTCATCCTTGGCGAAACGAATGAACTTGGTCATGAGGTTACGCCATCCAACCCATTATACTGACGTTTGGTGCTTTCTCCTTCGATCCGTCCCGCACAGCCCTTGAGAGACCGTTCAACTCGACCTGAACGGCACCTCTCAATTGTTCGCCAATCGCCCGCGGCAGGCCGTCTTGCCGGCATATGGTTGGGGAGTTCTCAAGCGCAGCCTTCCGCCAAGGCGGCCTTAACCCTTTGTGGGAAGGCTCTTCCCTGCGACCCTGAGGTCACCTATCTATGGGTTGACCGTTGAACTGATTCATTCGAAAGAACCCTATGCGTGATCCTGCCGATATCCTGACAACCGGTGCCTTCTGGCCTTCCGTCATCCAGCAGGAGAGCCGTGGCGAACGCGTCTATGACCTTCCTTCAAGGCTGCTCCGCGAGCGCATCATCTTCCTGACCGGCGCCGTCGACGACAATGTCGCCGCATCGATCTGCATGCAGCTGCTCTTCCTCGAAGCCGAAAATCCGAAGAAGGAAATCTCGCTCTATATCAATTCGCCCGGCGGCGTGGTGACCTCCGGCCTGTCGATCTACGACACCATGCAGTTCATCCGCTGCCCGGTGTCGACCATCGTCATGGGTCAGGCGGCCTCCATGGGCTCGCTGCTGCTGGCCGCCGGCGCCAAGGGCTTGCGTTACGCCTTGCCGAATTCGCGCATCATGGTGCATCAGCCCTCGGGCGGCTATCAGGGCCAGGTGACCGACATCATGATCCACGCCAAGGAAGTGGAAAGCCTGAAACGGCGCCTGAACGAGATCTATGTCCATCACACGGGGCGCGACTACAAGACCATCGAGGATGCGCTCGAACGTGATAACTTCTTCACGTCGGAAAAGGCTCTGGAGTTCGGCCTGATCGACAAGATTCTCGACAAGCGGGCTGTTCCCGTCGAATCGTAGCCGGGCGCGGCTCCGATCGCCGGAGTTGCAAAGGTGAAGATTGCAACCTGAAATGGTGGCAATCAAGTATTGATTAATCATGGAAGCCCATGCTGAGATTGAGTCGACGCGCATGGCAGGGGCTCTGAAACTGGGTAGAACTGCTGCGCCGGCGGTGAAATCCCGTTAAGACCTGAAAGCGTACCTTTCAGGTGCGGACCGAGGAGAGCAAATGAGCAAGGCAACGGGGAGCGACAGCAAGAACACTTTGTATTGCTCCTTTTGCGGCAAAAGCCAGCATGAAGTGCGCAAGCTGATTGCAGGCCCCACCGTATTCATCTGCGACGAATGCGTCGAACTCTGCATGGACATCATCCGTGAAGAGAACAAGACGTCGCTGACCAAGTCGAAGGACGGCGTGCCGACGCCGCACGAGATCCGCAAGGTTCTGGACGACTACGTCATCGGCCAGGAGCACGCCAAGAAGGTGCTTTCGGTGGCGGTGCACAACCATTACAAGCGCCTGAACCACGCGCAGAAGAACAACGACGTGGAGCTGGCCAAGTCGAACATCCTGCTGGTCGGCCCCACGGGCTCCGGCAAGACGCTGCTGGCCCAGACCCTGGCGCGCATCCTCGACGTGCCCTTCACCATGGCCGATGCCACGACCCTGACCGAAGCGGGCTACGTCGGCGAGGACGTGGAGAACATCATTCTCAAGCTGCTGCAGTCTGCCGACTACAATGTCGAGCGGGCCCAGCGCGGCATCGTCTACATCGACGAAGTCGACAAGATCAGCCGCAAATCGGACAATCCCTCGATCACCCGCGACGTCTCGGGCGAGGGCGTCCAGCAGGCGCTGCTCAAGATCATGGAAGGTACCGTGGCCAGCGTGCCGCCGCAGGGTGGCCGCAAGCATCCGCAGCAGGAATTCCTGCAGGTGGACACGACCAACATCCTGTTCATCTGCGGCGGCGCCTTCGCCGGCCTCGAACGCATCATCAACCAGCGCAGCAAGGGCTCAGGCCTGGGCTTCGGCGCGGAAATCCGTTCCAATGAAGACCGCCGCACCGGAGCCGTGCTGCGCGAGCTGGAACCGGAAGACCTGCTGAAGTTCGGCCTCATCCCGGAGTTCGTCGGGCGCCTGCCGGTGGTGGCGACGCTCGAGGACCTCGACGAGGCCGCGCTGATCCAGATCCTGTCGGAACCGAAGAACGCGCTGGTCAAGCAGTATCAGCGCCTGTTCGAGATGGAGAGCGTCAAGCTCACCTTCCCGGAAGAGGCGCTGCGCGCCATCGCCAAGCGGGCGATCGAGCGCAAGACCGGCGCGCGCGGGCTGCGCTCGATCATGGAATCCATCCTGCTTGAGACCATGTTCGACCTGCCTGCAATGGAAGGCGTGGAAGAGGTGGTGATCTCGCGCGAAGTGGTGGAAGGTCACGCCAAACCGCTGCTCATCTATGCCGACCGCGACAAGCAGTCGAGCAAGGCGGCAAGCGTCTCGGCCTAGGATCAGGCGACATTCGGCTTGAGTGAAGCGGTCCGCTTTCGTCGCGGACCTGTGGGCCGGGACTATTGTCCAGGCAACACGCCCATGGCGGCAAAGGACTTGTTGAACGGCACCATCAGCGGGTCGTCCGGCGGGATGCGGACGAGCCGGGATGCGAGTCCGGTCAGGGCCCGGATGGCCTGTTGGGCCTGATCCGCATCATCGGCAAGCACCACGAGTCCGTGGCGGCCGCCCAGCACGTGGCAGACCGGCTCGGCATGATCGAAGATCGCGGTGTCGAAGTCCTCCCAGCGGGGCGGCGAGTCGGGATTGGCGACCGGCGCGGCCCGTGCTGCGTCGCAGTCGCGCGTGTCGCAGATCAACATGACCGGGTCGGGTTGTCCATGGCGCACCAGCACGGGCCAGAGCCAGCGCATGGCCGCCAGCGCCTCCGCCTCGCTCTCGCAGCCGGCGATGATGATGTGTCGTGTCATTGTATCGAGCTTGGCGGTGTCGAGCATCATGGGTCCTTCAAGAGCAGGGCTTGCCGTGTGGCATATGCCGCAAGCCCGCCGGTTGCGGCCTTTCGGGCCGAATGGGGAGCCGATAGCACGCGTGCCGAAGCCGAAAAGTGATCTGCGTCACGCCTCGCCCTGCGGCAAGTTGTGCAAGGTGGAAGGTGCAGGGCGGCTTCATTACAACTGCCGTCATCCCATTGAAAAACGTTAACGTGGCATCCATCTTCACCATCGGGAACGTCCCGGCGTTTGTGGAGTATCACGCGTATGGTATCGTGTGATTCACACGGCGGTGGTTCGCGTCCCAGACTGGGCGTCCGGGTCGCATGGCAACTTGCGTGAGACCCCATGGCGGCCCGCCCCGCGAAAGGAACAAGAATGACAAAAACACCCAAAACTCCCGCCGAAGGCACTCTGGAGACGATGCCCGTGCTGCCGCTGCGCGACATTGTCGTCTTCCCGCACATGATCGTGCCGCTTTTCGTCGGCCGCGAGAAATCCATCCGCGCGCTTGAGGAAGTGATGCGCGAGGACAAGCGCATCCTGCTGGTGGCGCAGAAGAACCCCGGCGATGACGATCCGGCGATCGACGCCATCTACGAGGTCGGAACCCTGGCGCAGGTGCTGCAGCTGCTGAAGCTGCCCGACGGCACCGTCAAGGTGCTGGTCGAAGGCGTGGAGCGCGCCAAGGTGCATTCCTTCACCGACCGCGCCGAATTCTTCGAAGGCCATGTCGAACTCATGCCCAACTCGATCGGCCCGGCGGCCGAGGTCGAGGCGCTGGCGCGCACGGCGATCGCCCAGTTCGACTCCTACGTGAAGCTGAACAAGAAGGTTCCGGGCGAGGTGCTCTCGTCGCTCGGCCAGATCACCGACTATGCCAAGCTGGCCGACACCATCGCCGCGCATCTCGCCATCAAGATCCCCGAGAAGCAGGAGCTTCTCGAGATGACGTCGGTCGAGCAGCGCCTCGAGAAGGTCTATTCCCTGATGGAAGGCGAGATCTCGGTGCTGCAGGTGGAAAAGCGCATTCGCAGCCGCGTCAAGCGCCAGATGGAGAAGACCCAGCGCGAGTACTATCTGAATGAGCAGATGAAGGCCATTCAGAAGGAGCTCGGCGACGGCGAGGAGCGCGACGAGATCGGCGAGATCGAGAACCGCATCAAGAACACCAAGCTGTCCAAGGAAGCGCGCGAGCGCGCCGAGGCGGAAGTCAAGAAGCTGCGCCAGATGAGCCCCATGTCGGCGGAAGCCACCGTGGTGCGCAACTACCTGGACTGGCTGCTCGGCATTCCCTGGGGCCAGAACAGCAAGGTGAAGAAGGACCTCAAGTTCGCCGAGTGCGTGCTCGATTCCGATCACTACGGCCTCGACAAGGTCAAGGAACGCATCGTCGAGTATCTCGCGGTGCAGAGCCGCACGGCCAAGCTGCGCGGACCGATCCTGTGCCTCGTCGGACCTCCGGGCGTCGGCAAGACCTCGCTCGGCAAGTCGATTGCCAAGGCCACCGGCCGCGAGTTCATCCGCATGTCGCTGGGCGGGGTTCGCGACGAGGCCGAGATCCGCGGCCACCGCCGGACCTACATCGGTTCGATGCCCGGCAAGGTCATCCAGTCGATGAAGAAGGCCAAGAAGTCCAATCCGCTCTTCCTGCTCGACGAGATCGACAAGATGGGCATGGACTTCCGCGGCGATCCGTCGGCGGCCCTGCTCGAGGTGCTCGACCCCGAACAGAACGCCACCTTCATGGACCACTATCTCGAGGTCGAATACGATCTCTCGAACGTGATGTTCGTGACGACCTCCAACACGCTCAACATTCCGCCGGCGCTGCTCGACCGCATGGAGATCATCCGGATCGCGGGCTACACGGAAGACGAGAAGCTGGAGATCGCCAAGCGCCATCTCGTGCCGAAGTCGATGGAGCACCATGGCCTCGACAAGAAGGAGTTCGAGGTCAGCGACGACGCGCTCCAGGAGGTCATCCGCCGTTACACCCGCGAGGCGGGCGTGCGCTCGCTCGAACGCGAGATCAACACGCTGGCGCGCAAGGCGGTGAAGGACCTCATGACCGGCAAGGTCAAGGGCAAGAAGGTCAAGGTCACGCCCGAGGTGGTGAACAAGTATCTCGGCGTGCAGAAGTATCGTTATGGCGAAGCCGAGTTCGAGGACCAGGTGGGTGTCGTCACCGGCCTGGCCTGGACCGAGGTGGGCGGCGAGATCCTGACCATCGAGGCGCTCATGATGCCCGGCAAGGGCAAGATGACCGTGACGGGCAACCTGCGCGACGTGATGAAGGAGTCGATCTCCGCGGCGTCGTCCTATGTCCGCTCGCGGGCGACCTCGATCGGCGTCAAGCCGCCGGTCTTCGACAAGCGCGACATCCACGTGCACGTGCCCGAGGGTGCGACGCCGAAGGACGGACCCTCTGCCGGCGTTGCCATGGTCACCGCCATCGTCTCGGTGATGACCGGCATTCCGGTGCGCAAGGACGTCGCCATGACTGGCGAGATCACGCTGCGCGGCCGGGTGCTGCCCATCGGCGGCCTGAAGGAAAAGCTGCTGGCAGCACTCAGGGCCGGCATCAAGACCGTCATGATCCCCGAGGAGAACGAGAAGGACCTCGCCGACATTCCGGCGAACGTCAAGTCGGGCCTCAAGATCATCCCGGTCTCGCGCATGGATGAGGTGCTGCAGCAGGCGCTGGTGCGCATGCCCGAGCCCATCGAGTGGGACGAGGTTGCCGAGGAGGCCGCCGCTGCCGCCCGCGCCGCCGCCCGCGATGGCGCGGAAGGCACCGCCCGGGCCCACTGAAGGCCCGCCGAGAAGACCTGAAACCAGGGCGGGAGAGCGATCTCCCGCCCTTTTCCGTCAAGCCCTTGCTGCAGCTGCGAAGAGCACTTGCCAAGCCCACCCGAATCGCCGCCTCTTGGTCACGTTGGTACCGCGTATGAAGCTGGCTCTTGGCGATGGAGGCGGGATCGGTTAGCAGCGCATAGCAGACGTTCAAAGACATTTGCCCCGCGCGCCCTCAGAAACCGCGCGGGGTTTTCTTTGCTGCTCGGCTTGCGTGGAGAAGCTCCCGGGGCTAAGACGCAGGCCGCAACGGGCGGGCGATTAGCTCAGTTGGTAGAGCGCTTCGTTTACACCGAAGATGTCGGGAGTTCGAGTCTCTCATCGCCCACCATGTCTCCCGATGGCCCACACAGCGCCTCTGCGCTCTGACGAAAGCTGACCGGCTGTCCGGAGCCGGCAGAACTTCCCCCGCTCTCTGAACGGAGGGTGGTGTCACCCTTGGCGTGTCACGCAAACGATTGCAACTGAAACGGGTTGCGTGAATCAATGTTCTATCCTTAATAGCAGTCTTGTCGCTGATATGACGCATGGATTGCAATGAAAGCGCATGGGTTCCGCCTGGGATTGACCGTCGCCACCGCTGCATTGCTTGCGCCGTTGCCCGTGCACGCGGCCGACGTGGTCGTCGGAAGCGGTACCACGCTCACGACCAAGCAGATTCTTGGCGCGGCCGGCGACACGCTCACAGTCGAGGTGGGTGGATTGATCGACGTCAGCGGCAACAACGCTGTGGAGGCGCCCGCGTCCGGCGTCTCGGTCTCGATTTCCGGAACAGTGATCTCCGACCAAAGCGCCTTCGTCCTTATCAGTTCGCGCAACAAATTGAGCAGCACCGGCTTGATCAAAGCCTTGGATCATGGAGTTTTCATCGGCGGTACCGGCAATAGTGTTGCCAACGCCGGAACCGTGTCCGCTGCGGAGGTCGGTATAGCAATCCACGGCGGCTCCAACAGCATCGTCAACACCGGCCTCATTCATGGCGGGCAGCACGGTATCGATGCCTATGGGCTCAATACCATCGTGAACAGCGGTACCGTCATCGCCGACACCAGCGTCGGCATCTATGCCAGCTTCAGCAGTGTCGTCTACAATGCCGGCGTCATCGAGGCCGGTGGGCCGGGCATCGGGCTTCAGAACGACAACAATATGGTAACCAACTCGGGGTCGATCTCGGGCGGCGAATCCGGAATCGGAATCGCCGGACACGGCAACAGCGTCGTGAACACCGGCCTCATTCATGGCGGGCAGCACGGTATCGATGCCCATGGGCTCAATACCATCGTGAACAGCGGTACCGTCATCGCCGACATCAGCACCGGCATCTATGCCAGTTTCAGCAGCGTCGTCTACAATGCCGGCGCCATCGAGGCCGGTGGGTCGGGCATCGGCATTCTGAACGACAACAATATCGTGACCAACTCGGGGTCGATCTCGGGCGGCGAATCCGGAATCGGAATCGCCGGACACGGCAACAGCGTCGTGAACACCG
>JAPLOT010000252.1 GCA_026400595.1 Alphaproteobacteria bacterium
TCCCACTTCTGCGAGGCCATGTTGTCGATGGCGGCGCGCTGTTTGGTGGCCGCGAGTTCGCCGTCGAACCAGGTGATCTCGACGTTCATCAGCTTGCCCCAGGCTTCCGCAGCCTGCTTGCCCTGTGCGCACCAGGTCGCCTGCAGGCCGGCATTCGAGAAGGCCGCCTTCATCGGCTTCCCAGCTGGGGCGAGTGCCTGCGCCATGGCAGGATCGAAACCGGCATCAGCCAGCAAGGCTGCGCCGAGCGCGGTCGCGCCGAGTTTCTTGAACACGTCACGGCGGGTCGCTGCTTCCTTGATCAGATCATTCAACATTGGCTTGGTCCTCCTCCAAGTCCCGTGCCGGCGTAGCACCTGTCTGCGCGCGCACAGGTCGATTGCATGTTTGCTTTGGTGTGCGGTGCTGCATCGAACCTTCCATCAGCTTCGCGCCTTTGTCTAGCCTTTTGTCGTACAATTCATGGTGCTGCAGAGCACCAATCGATGCTGCGTCTGCGAAGTTGCCCAGCTTGCGCGCAGCCCGCGAGTCATGCCGCAGAATGTGGCGAGTCACACTGGACAAGCTGTGCCGATTTCGCTCTTGATATGACCACGCCACATCAACACGCACATGACATGACCACATCCGTCGAACGGCCGGAAGGCTATCTCCCGCAATCTCCATCCACACTGGCCGCATATCTGTCATGCGTCGCCGATGTCGCGCGCATTCTCGGCGGAAATCCTGAAGACTGGACAATTCGGGAAGTGGGCGACGGCAATCTCAATCTTGTCTTCATCGTGAAAGGGCCCATGGGCGGAGTCGCGGTGAAGCAGGCCCTGCCCTATGTGCGGCTCGTCGGCGAAAGCTGGCCTCTGCCGCTCACGCGCGCGCATTACGAACACATGGCCCTCAGCGAACAGGCACGCCTGAACGGATCGCTGGTACCGCGTGTCATCCACTACGATCAGTTGCAGGCGCTCATCGTGATGGAACTGCTGGAGCCGCATATCATCATGCGGCGCGGCATGATCGCGGCGACCGTCTACCCGAGGTTCGCAGAAGACATTTCCAGCTTCATGGCCAACACGCTCTTCTTCACATCCGACCTGGCGCTGCCTGCGGATCGAAAGAAGCAGATGATCGCTGCCTTCGCGGGCAATACCGCGCTCTGCAAGATCACCGAGGACCTCATCTTCACCGATCCTTACCGGGTCGCCGAACTGAACCGCTGGACATCGCCCCAGCTTGACGGCTTTGCCCGGCGCTGGCGGGAGGATGCAGAACTCAAGATCGCAGTGTCCCGGCTCAAGCTGAAGTTCCTGTCCTCGTCAGAGGCCATGCTGCACGGTGACCTGCACACCGGATCGGTCATGCTGACCGCGGACGAGACCCGCATCATCGACCCGGAGTTCGCCTTCATGGGACCCATGGGCTTCGACGTGGGCGCCGTGATCGCCAATTTCCTGATCAACTACCTCTCCCACGACGGTCACGAAGAGTCGCCCGGCGCGCGCGATGCCTATCGCGACTGGGTTCTCGTGACAGTCGAAGCGATCTGGACCATGTTCCGCTCCAAGTTCCTCGATCTCTGGCGCAGCAATGGCACAGGCGATGCTTACCCCGCCAGTCTCTTCGCTGATGCCGCGGGCGCTGCGGCACTCGAGGCAGAGCGCGAAGCCTACATGGAGCGGCTCTGGCGCGACACCATCGGTTTCGCGGCGGCCAAGATGATCCGCCGCGTTCTGGGTCTTGCGCACAACATCGATCTCGAGTGGATCAAGGATCCCGATGTGAGGGCATCCTGCGAGGCCCGCGTCCTGACCCTCGCCCGTGACCTGATGGTGAACACACGGCACTATCCCGAAATCGCTTCGGTGACGGCTGCGGCGCGCGCGATCCGGACGCAGAAGCTGATTTAGCCGGCACGCTCTGGAAAGGCCTTGGCGATGGCGGCGCGGTTGGCCGCGATCACGCCGCGCTCGGTTATGAGGCCCGTGACGTAACGCGCCGGCGTTACGTCGAAGGCGTAGTTCGCCACCGGCGAACCCTCCGGAACGATCTCCACCGTCTCGATTCGTCCGTCGCGGGTACGGCCGGTCATCTGCGAGACCTCGCTGCCGGAGCGTTGCTCGATCGGGATTTCTTTCACGCCGTCGACGACGCGAAAGTCGATGGTGGGCGACGGCAGCGCCACATAGAATGGCACGCCATTGTCATGAGCGGCGAGCGCCTTGAGATAGGTGCCGATCTTGTTGCAGACATCGCCCTGTGCCGTGGTCCGGTCGGTGCCGACGATCGCCATGTCGACGAGCCCGTGCTGCATCAGGTGTCCCCCTGTGTTGTCGGGAATCACCGTGTGGGGCACACCGTGATGCAAGAGCTCCCAGGCCGTCAGGGAAGCGCCCTGATTGCGCGGCCGCGTCTCGTCCACCCAGACATGGATGGGAAGGCCCGCGTCATGCGCCGTATAGATCGGGGCTGTAGCGGTGCCCCAGTCGACGGTGGCGAGCCAGCCGGCATTGCAGTGCGTGAGGATGTTGATGCGCTCGCCAGGCTTCTTCTTCGCGGCAATGGCCTTGATGATCTCGAAACCGTTCCGCCCGATCGCCTTGTTGATCTCGACATCTTCGTCGGCGATCTCGGCCGCACGCCGGTAGGCCGCGGAGCGCCGGTCCGAAGCACGCAAGGGCTGCAGCGTCTTTGCCATCTCGTCCAGCGCCCATTTGAGATTGATCGCGGTCGGGCGCGTTACGACCAGCGTGTCATAGGCCTTGGCCAACGCGGCGTCGGACGCCTCGCGATGCATGGCAAGAGCCATCCCGTAAGCTGCCGTCACGCCGATCAGCGGCGCGCCCCTGACCAGCATGTCGCGGATGGCGACCGCCGCATCCTCCACCGTCTTCAGGTTCACGGTCTCGAACACATGGGGAAACCTGGTCTGGTCGATGATCTCGACCGACCATCCGTCGCCTGCGGGCCAGATGGTGCGGTAGGCTCTGCCGTTGACGTTCATGCATTCACTCCCGGGCAGGAAGGTCTAACAGACCGCGCATGGCAATCAAGCCGCGCCCGTCAAGCCTCGTTCGAATAGAAAAAGGCGATGGCCTGCGAGCGGTTTCGAAGCCCCAGCTTCTCATACAGATTGCGCAGGTGAAACTTCACCGTATTGATCGAGATGCCGAGATCGGCAGCCAGTTCCGTGTTGGTGCGGCCGCGGGCCAGTGCCGCCAGCATCGCCTTTTCGCGCTCGGTCAATGTCTCGCGCGGATCGCGCTTCAAACTCCGCACGTCGACATACGGGAACACCATCCGCCCTTTGGCAACCGTCGCGGCCATGTCCAGCAGCTGATCCTGCGGCAGGTCTCGATTGCAGAAACCGGCCGCTCCCGCGGCCATCGCCCGGCGCGGCACTTCCACATCGTTGGACGCGGCGTAGACGATGATTCGCGGCGCGTCCGGCCGATCACGCAGGATTCCGAGCAAGCGCTCTGCGCCAAGCTGCGGGACAGTCCACTCGACGATACCGATATCGACGGGAACGCGCAGGCAGGTCTCGAGAAACCCCTCCGCGGTTTTGCTCGTGGCGACCAGCGTGAACCGCCGGTCGCGCTCGAAAAGCTCGGCAAGGGCCTGCAGCATCAGGGTATTGGGATCGGCAACAATGAGACTGCACGGTTGCATAACCTACCCTAACGGGCAGGAAGCAAGCTGTCAATGCTGGTTTACCCACCTATTAAAATAGGAGTAATACTACCCGATCGGATGCCAAAAGACTAGTAATACTACCCGATCGGATGCCAAAAGACTGGTTTTACGGGTGTTTGCAGGTTCGGTCGACCCGTTCATAAGCGTCACAATGACTCTGGGATGAACCAGACATGAAGATGGGAGAGACGCAGTGCCGGGCACCAAGGGACTTTTCATTCCAGGACCGACCAATGTTCCGCAAGCGGTCCGCCTCGCCATGGACATTGCCATGGAAGACCAGCGCGCACCGGATCTTCCGGCCTTTACCCTTCCCCTCTTCGAAGACGTCAAGAAGGTCTTCAAGTCGCGCGACGGCCAGGTCTTCCTGTTTCCGTCGTCCGGAACCGGCGGCTGGGAAGCCGCCATGCTGAACACGCTGTCGCCCGGCGACCGCGTCCTGATCACGCGCTTTGGTCAATTCTCGCTGCTCTGGGCCGACATGTGCCAGCGCCTTGGCATCGAGGCCGATATCGTTGACGTGCCCTGGGGCGAGGGCGTGCCGGTCGAGACCTTTGCCGAGAAGCTGAAGGCCGACCGCGGCCACAGCTACAAGGCCGTGCTCGTCACGCACAATGAGACGGCCACTGGCGTCACCAGCGATATTGCCGCCGTGCGCCGCGCCATGGACGAGGCACACCACCCGGCCCTGCTCTTCGTCGATGCCGTGAGCTCGCTCGCCTCCATCGACTTCCGCATGGACGAATGGGGCGTGGACGTCTGCGTCTCGGGCTCCCAGAAGGGATTCATGATGCCGGCAGGACTCGCGATCCTCTGCGTATCGCAGAAGGCGCTGGCCGCCCGCAAGCAGGCCAGCCTTAAGCGCTGCTACTTCGACTTCGAGGACATGGCCCGCACCAACAAGGACGGCTTTTTCCCCTATACGCCCCCGCTGCACATGCTGCGTGGACTGAGGGCCGCCGTCGACCTCCTGCTCGACGAAGGTCTCGACAATGTCTTCGCCCGCCACTACCGGCTGGCCGAAGGCGTGCGCCGCGCGGTATCCGCCTGGGGACTCAGGCTTTGCGCCAAGGACCCGAAGTGGCATTCCGACACGGTGAGCGCCATCCTGATTCCGGAAGGCTTCGATTCCGCCGCTCTCGTTCGTCACGCCTGCACGCGCTACAACCTGTCGCTCGGCATGGGCCTGAACAAGGTGGCCGGCAAGGTCTTCCGCATCGGCCACCTCGGCGACCTCAACGAGATCATGTGCCTGACTGCACTGGCCGGATCCGAAATGGCCATGCGCGACATGGGCATCCCCGTCGTGGCCGGATCCGGCGTCGCAGCCGCGATCGAGTTCTATCGCACGCAGACAGCAACCCCGGCCCTCAAGGCCGCATAAGGACTTCTCATCATGGATATCCACGAATACCAGGCCAAGGAAATCCTGGCCCGCTTCGGTGTGCCCGTGCCCAAGGGCGCGCTCGCCTATAGCCCCGAACAGGCCGCCTATCGTGCCCGCGAGATCGGCGGCAAGCTCTGGGTCGTCAAGGCGCAGGTCCACACCGGCGGCCGCGGCAAGGCCGGCGGCGTAAAGCTCTGCCGCAGCGAGGACGAGGTGATGGAGGCCGCCGACGACCTGCTCGGCAAGAAGCTGGTGACGCATCAGTCCGGCCCCGCCGGCAAGATCGTCTACCGGCTCTATGTCGAAGGCGGCGTTGCCATCGTGAAGGAGCTCTATCTGGGCTTCGTGCTCGACCGCAAGTCGGAGCGCGTCATGGTGGTTGCTTCCTCCGAGGGCGGCATGGAGATCGAGGACATCGCGGCCGAGAAGCCAGACTCAATCTTCAAGGTCAGCGTCGAACCGGCCGTCGGCATGCAGGCCTTCCAGGCCCGCGAAATCGCCTTCGCCCTTGGCCTTGCGCCCAGCCAGATCCAGTCGGCCGTCAACGCCATCCTCGGCTGCTACCGCGCCTTCGAGGAACTGGACGCAACCATGGTTGAGATCAACCCGCTGATCGTCACCGAGGATGATCACGTCATGGCGCTCGA
>JAPLOT010000017.1 GCA_026400595.1 Alphaproteobacteria bacterium
AGATGGGTGTCTCGCGATTCATCAAGGAGGGCTCGCTCGAAAGCCGCATCGCGCATGTCCGCAAGGTTACGGGAAAGCCCGTGGTCAGCGTCGGCCGTTTCACCACGCCCGAAACCATGCTGAGCCAGGTGAAACGGGGCATCGTCGATCTCGTCGGCGCGGCGCGCCCTTCGATTGCCGATCCCTTCCTGCCGGCCAAGATCCGCGAGGGCCGCGAGGACGACATCCGCGAGTGCATAGGTTGCAACATCTGCTATGCCTGCGACGGACGCGGCGTGGCCATCCGCTGCACCCAGAACCCGACCATGGGCGAGGAGTGGCGCCGCGGCTGGCATCCCGAGCGGATCGCGGTGGCGCGCAGCCGGGAAGAGATCCTCGTGGTCGGTGCAGGGCCTGCCGGGCTGGAAGCGGCACTGTCGCTTGGTCGCCGCGGGCATGCAGTGAAGCTGGCCGAGGCCGCTGATCAGGCGGGCGGAAGGCTGAACTGGGAGACGAAGCTGCCCGGGCTCGCCGAATGGGGCCGGGTGCGTGACTGGCGCCTGCATCAGATTTCGAAGCTGTCGAATGTCGAGCTGTTCCGTGGCAGCCGCATGACCATGAATGACGTGATCGACCTCGATGTCGCCCATGTGGTGCTGGCCACCGGCAGCCGCTGGCGCCGCGACGGGCGCGGACGCAGCCTCCGTTCGGCGGTGGCGAGTTTCGCGGACGCGCGCACTTTGACGCCGGAGGAGGTGATGGCCGGCGCAGGGGTGCAGGGCCCCGTCGTGATCTTCGACGACGATCACTACTATGTGGCCTCCGCGCTGGCCGAACGCCTGGCCGCGCAGGGGCTGGCGGTCACCTATGTCACCAGCGAGGGAAAGGTCTCGGCCTGGTCGGAGTACACGGCCGAGCAGGCGCGCGTTCATGCGCGGCTGATCGAATGCGGTGTCGCCATCATCGTGAATGCGATCGTCGCGGCGCTGATGCCGGGCGAGGCGGTCGTCCACTGTGCCTTCACCGGCCGCGCGCAGCACGTCGCCTGCGGCAGTTTCGTCCCGGTCACGTCGCGCGAACCCGAAGATGCGCTCTGGCAGGCGCTGCAGGGCCAGGGCCTCGCCACGCTGGCGCGCATCGGCGACTGCAAGGCCCCCGGCCTGATTGCCCATGCCGTCTATGACGGGCACAAGCTGGCGCGCGAATTCGGCGAGGACCCGGCCTCCATCATCGTGCGTCGCGAAAGGGCGCTGGCCTAGAGTTCCTTCCGGAAGACATCGTCCTCGGCAAAGTGTCCCGCGATCTCGCTGGTCACCTGCCAGCCGCGCCGCAGATAGAAGTCATGGGCCTTCGTGCCGCGCCCCGTGCTCAGGGTTGCGCTGCGGTGGCCTTGGTCCTTGAGCCAGCGTTCGCAGGAGTCCAGCAGCCGCGTGCCATGGCCTTTGCCCTCATGCGTCGGAAGCACGAAGAGGGCGAAGACCGAGCCGTCGCGGCGATCGGCCATGGAGAAGGCAATGACGCGGCCCGCCTCTTCGGCCACCCAGCAACCGAGATCGCCCGACTCCATCTCGGCGATGATGCTGCCGGGCGTGATGCCGAGCTCGGCCATCTGCGCGACCGACAGGTGGTTCTCGATCACCGAGGTCCGGACATGGGTGATGTCCGCCATGTCGGCGGCACGGCCCGGGCGGATCATTCCTTGACGGCCACCACGTAGTTCAGCGGCATGCGCCCGCCGTCCACATAGATGGTTTCGCCGGTGACGTAGCTGGCATCGTCGGAGGCGAGAAAAGCCGCGATGCTGGCGACCTCCGAGGGTTCGCCCGGGCGCCCCATGGGCGTGCGCGACATCACCCGTTTCACGGCCGCCGGATCAGCCACGACGCCCTTGTACATGTCGGTGCGGATCGAGCCGGGGCCGATGGCATTCACGCGGATGCCGTATGGCGCGAGATAGATCGAGGTGGCCCGCGTCAGCTGCGAGACGCCGCCCTTCGACATGCAGTAGCTGACGATCGTCGGAATCGCCAGCGTGTCGTTGACCGAGGACATGTTGATGATGGCGCCGGGCTTTCGTCCGGCCTCCGCCTGCTTCACCATGTGACGGGCGCAGGCCTGCAGCATCAGGAAGGATCCCTTCAGGTTGATGCCGAGGACCTTGTCGAGATCGGCTTCGGTGATGCTCAGGAAATCGCCGGCCATGGCGATGCCGGCATTGTTCATCAGGATGTCAATGGCACCGAAGCGCCTGACCACGCCCTCGACGAGCGCATCGACATCGGAGGCCCTCGATACGTCGCAATGAATGTAGGTTGCGCCGATGGCCTTTGCCGCCGCTTCGCCGGCACCGTCGTCGACATCGCTCATGATCACGGTGGCACCGTCGGCGGCAAAGCGCTCGGCGCAGGCGAGTCCAATGCCCTTGGCCGCGCCGGTGACGATGGCGATGCGGTCTTTCAGTTTCACGGTGAACTCCTGCTGGATCTAGAAAAGGCCGCCGTTGTCGGGGTCGATGACGATCGACGCCAGCGTCACATGGCGCGGCCGCGACAGCGCGAAGAGCGAGGCTTCGACGACGTCGCGGTTGGTGGCCCAGGACTGGGCGGGACGGACGGCATTCCAGGCCTCGGCATCGAGCGGCGAGATATCGGTGATGTTCGACGGGTAGACGGCGCTGACGCGGATGGGGCGCCCCTTCAGCTCCTGCCGCAATCCGTCATTCATGCCGGCCTGGCCATGCTTGGCGGCGAAATAGGCGACGGACGCGCCCTGCAGCGGCGTATTGGGAATGCCGGAGATGGAAATGACGTTGAGAATGTCGCCTGCGCCGGACTTCTCGAGCAAGGGCACCAGTCCGCGCGTGAACAGCAGGGTCCCGGTGACGATGCCGGTGATGGTCTGGCTGATCGCCAGCGCATCGTGCTCGTCCATCCGGCCCGGCAGCCACTGGGCCGCATTGTTGACGAGGATGTCGAGCGGGCGGCCCTCGTCGCGCATCTTCTTGGCCAGCAGCGTCACCGCACTCACATCGGCCATGTCGAGCGAAAGGGTCTCGGGGCGCTTGCCAGTCCGCAGCCGGATCGATTCGGCCAGCGAGGTGAGGTTCTCCATGCTGCGGCCGGTCATGATGACCTCCGCGCCCTGGTCGGCCAGGACCACGGCAAAGGCCGCGCCAAGGCCGCGGCCGGCCCCGGTGACGATCACACGCTTTCCGGAGAAACTCATGGGTCGATTAACTCAGAAGCTGTCTGCTGCGTCAACCATTCTCGCAAAGGCGGCAATGATGAGCGCGGCAATCACGGTGAGGCCGAGGGCGACCGGCAGGCTGGTGAGCTGCGCGGCAAATCCGATGAGGGGCGGGCCGGCGAGGAAGCCCGAGTATCCGAGGGTGGTGACGGCGGCGATTCCGCGGCCCGGCGCATCGGGTTCGAGGCGCCCGCCGCCGGCGAAGAGGATCGGGGCCACATTGCCGATGCCCAGTCCGGCGAAGACGAAGGCCGCGATCGCCACTTCGGGCGATGGCACGGCCAGAGCCACGGCGGTTCCTGCCGCGGCCATCAACGCGCTGACGAAGACGAGGCGTACAGCACCCACCTTCAGGCGCAGCCAGTCGCCGGTGAAGCGGGCAACAGCCATGCCGCTCTGGTAAAAGCCGAAGGCGAGGGCGGCGATGCTGGCATCGACGAGGAACTTCTCGCGCATCATGATGGCCGCCCAGTCGAGGATCGAGCCCTCGATCATGAGTGCCAGGAAACACAGCAGCCCGAGGCCGATGGTGGCCCGTGTCGGCCAGGCGAAATGGGAGCCCGAAAGCCCCTGGTCGACGGAATTGGGAAGCAGGAATCGCATCGCGGTGAGTTGCATCGCCAGGCACAGGGCGGCCGTCATCGCCGCTTGCGGCAGCTCGCCGTAGAGGCGCAGCAGCAGCGCACCGAGGAAGGCGCCGATCATGCCGCCAAGGCTGAAGCCGCCATGGAACATCGACATGGTGGGCAGCCGCAGGGCCTTCTCCACCGCGATGCCGTGGGCGTTCATGGCCACATCCATGCTGCCGATCGACATCCCCATCAGGAAGCCCGCGACCACGAACGTCGTCATGGTCGGCGCAAGGATGGGGCCGAAGAAGGTGAGGCAAAAGAGGATGCCGGTGATGCCGGTCATCCTGGCACTGCCGAACCGGTTGATCAGCATGCCGGCCGTGGGCATGGCCACTACCGCGCCGCCGGCAAAGGCCAGCAAGGCCAGCCCGAAGACGGCCGGACCGGCCTCGAGGCGTTCCTTCGCCAGCGGAATGTGCGGCACCCAGGATCCGATCAGGATGCCGTGCAGCAAGAACATGGCACCCACGGCCCAGCGGGCGCGGACAGCGTCGAAAGAGGTCATGACAGGTCGCTTCGTTTGAGGGCTGCCTTCCTAGCTGATTGCACCCGGCGCCGCTACAGGGCATTGTTGGCGGCAACCGGGGTGAGGTTGGGGAACGGCATTCCGGATCGAGAAGAAACGAAACGGGAGGACCCAGCATGTCCAGAGAAGAGGCCGCACCGGCCTATGTGCCGCCGCCTGCCATCAAGATCAATGCAATCGGCTTCGACGACATCAGGGCCGCGCTCCGGGCTGGATGGCGCGATTTCACCAGGGCCCCGCTGATCGGCCTGTTCTTCGGGGCGATCTATGTCGCAGGCGGCATCCTGATGCTGCTCCTGCTCAGCGTTTATCATCAGCCCTGGTGGATCATTCCCATTGCTGTCGGCTTTCCGCTGATCGGGCCTTTCGTGGCCGTCGGACTCTATGAGGTGAGCCGCAGGCTGGCGGCAGGGCAGCCCATCGTCTGGGGCGAGGTGCTTTCGGTGATCTGGGCCCAGCGTTCGCGCCAGATCGGCTGGATGGCCTTCGTCGTGCTCTTCATCTTCTGGATGTGGCTTTATGAGGTGCGGATGCTGCTGGCCATCTTTCTCGGCTTCAAGTCCTTTTCCAGCATCGACGCCTTCATCACCGTGGTGACGACGACGACCGAAGGCCTCGGCTTCCTTGCCGTCGGGACGGTGGTCGGCGCCTTCCTGTCATTCATCCTGTTCTGCACAACGGTGGTCGCCATACCGCTGCTGCTCGACCGCGAAACCGATCTGATCACCGCCATCATCGCCAGTTTCCGCTCTGTCTTCCGGAACCCGGCGCCGATGATCGGATGGGGAATCATGGTTGCGGCGCTCACGGCTCTGGCCTTGCTGCCGGTCTTCCTCGGCCTGCTGGTCGTCCTGCCGGTGCTGGGTCATGCGACCTGGCACCTCTATGCCCGCGTCGTCGCGCCGCCCTGATCAGACGCCGACGCCCTTGGCCTGCATCGCCGCGCGGATCTCGTCGAGGATCGCGGGATCGTCGATGGTGGCTGGCGTCTTGAACTCCTACTTGTCGGCGATCTTGCGCATGGTGCCGCGCAGGATCTTGCCGGAGCGGGTCTTGGGCAGGCGCGGCACGACGGCCACGGTGCGCAGCGCGGCCACGGCGCCGATCTTCTCGCGCACCAGCCCGACGCATTCCTTCTCGATGTCGGCCGCCGGCTTGGTGACGCCAGACTTGAGGACCACGAGTCCCAGAGGCACCTGGCCCTTGAGCGCATCGGCGATGCCGATCACCGCGCATTCCGCCACGCTGGGATGGCCTGCCAGGACTTCTTCCATGCCGCCCGTCGAGAGGCGATGGCCCGCGACGTTGATGATGTCGTCGGTGCGCGCCATGATATAGAGGTAGCCGTCCTCGTCCATGTAGCCCGCGTCCGCCGTCTCGTAGTAGCCGGGGAAATGCGAGAGGTAGGATTTCCTGAAGCGCTCGTCATTGCCCCATAGCGTGGGCAGGCAGGAGGGCGGCAGCGGCAGCTTCACGCAAATGGCGCCCAGCGTGCCGCGCTTCACCTCGTGGCCGCCTTCGTCCAGAACCTGGATGTCGTAGCCCGGCATCGCCACCGTCGGCGAGCCGTGTTTGACCGGCAGCATGCCGAGTCCCACCGGATTGGCGGCGATGGACCAGCCGGTCTCAGTCTGCCACCAGTGATCGATCACCGGAACCTTCAGCTGGGTCTCGGCCCATTTCACCGTATCCGGATCGGCGCGCTCGCCCGCGAGGAAGAGCGTGCGGAGCGAGGACAGGTCATACTTGCGGATGAAGTTGCCCTCCGGATCCTCCTTCTTGATGGCGCGGAACGCCGTCGGCGCGGTGAACAGGGCCGCGACCTTGTATTCTGACACGATGCGCCAGAAGGTGCCGGGATCAGGCGTGCCCACCGGCTTGCCCTCGAAGACGATGGTGGTCGCCCCGTGCAGCAGTGGCGCATAGACGATGTAGGAATGCCCCACCACCCAGCCCACGTCCGAGGCCGCCCAGTAGACCTCGCCGGGCTTGATCCCGTAGATCGCATCCATCGACCATTTGAGCGCAACCATGTGGCCGCCATTGTCGCGGACCACGCCCTTGGGCTGGCCGGTCGTGCCTGAGGTGTAGAGAATGTAGAGCGGGTCGGTCGCCTTCACCGCCACGCAGTCGGCGCGGCGGCCATGGCCGCGGGCAACCGCAAGGAGATCGGCCCAGTCGTGATCGCGGCCGGACTTGAGTTCGGCCGTCACCTGCGGGCGCTGCAGGACGACGCAGGATTCGACCTTGTGGGCTGCGATGTCCAGCGCCTGGTCGAGCAGCGGCTTGTAGGCGATGACACGGCCCGGCTCGATGCCGCAGGATGCCGTGAGGATGGCCTTGGGCTTGGCGTCATTGATGCGGGTTGCGAGTTCGGGCGGCGCGAAGCCACCGAAGACCACCGAATGAATGGCGCCCAGCCGCGCGCAGGCCAGCATGGCGAAGAGCGCCTCGGGGACCATGGGCATGTAGAGGATGACGCGGTCGCCCTTGCGGATGCCGAGATCCTCCAGCACGGCGGCAAGCGCCGCCACCTCGTCCAGAAGCTGGGCATAAGTGTATGTGGCCTTTGCGCCGGTGATGGCGCTGTCATGGATGACCGCCAGGCGGTCGCCGTGGCCGGCTTTCACATGCCGGTCGACGGCATTCCAGCAGGTATTGCATTCGGCGCCGACGAACCAGCGGTCGAGCCCCTCCTTCCGGGCATAGACCTCGTGCCAGGGCTTGATCCAGTCGATGGCCCTGGCAGTCTCGGCCCAGAACCCCATCGGATCCGTCTTCCAGCGCGCGTAGGTCTCGTGATAGCGGCTCATGGCTGTCTCCGGTGCTCGAATTCCGGGCACTTTATCGGCGCGTCGCCCCGCCCAAGGCAAGGGGGCAGCCATAATCCCTTCGTCGTGTCGCGGGAGTCCGCCGCTGGCCCTCCGGAATGGTTTGGTTAAGGATGGCGCAAATGCAGCGATCTGGCTTTAGCTTCTCTTAAGCTCGCCCCCCGCATAGTTCCGGCCCGTTGCAGCAAGGGACGCGACCGGGATGACCATGCCTTCAGCCACGACGGCGCTCGATGCCGGAACCGGGCGAAAGAGCCGCTTCTGGCCCTTGCTCCGGCAAAGCCTGAATGCCCATGGCATCTTCTTCGCCGTGATCGCCATCTATTATGCCGGCTTCCTGGTCCTGCTGCAGGCACGGCCCGATCTCGAGCCGTCGAACTTCCTGCTCATGGCAATCGGCTTCTGCGCCTTCTCGCTCCCGGTGATGCTGATCTGCCTGCTGTTTACCCGCTTCTATCACATCGCCACGGTGGTGAAGCCCGAGCGCCCGATTCCCGCGCTGCTGCGCGATCTGAAGAGCTACCTGACCGACCGCCGCCGACTTGCCCAGGGCCTTCCCATGGTCCTGATCATGGTGCTCTTCATGTATGTCTTCGTCGAGCTGAAGTCGAACATACCCCGGCTCAATCCCTATTCGTGGGATCCCACCTTCGTTGCCTGGGATGCGGCGCTGCATTTCGGCCGCCAGCCCTGGGAATGGCTGCAGCCGGTCTTCGGACATGCCCCGATCACCTTCCTCATCAACCTGAACTACAATGCCTGGTTCGCCGTCATGTGGGTGGTCTGGGTCTATTTTGCCTTCTCCGACCAGACCAGCGAAACACGCACGCGCTTCTTCCTGACCTTCTTCGTCACCTGGATCATCGGTGGCGGCCTGCTGGCGATCCTGTTTTCCTCGGTCGGCCCCTGCTTCTACGGGCTGATGGGCTATGCGCCCGATCCCTTTGCGCCACAGATGGCCTATCTGCGTGAAGTGAACGAGATCTATCCGCTCTGGGCGGTACAGGTTCAGGACATTCTCTGGGCCGGGTATCAGGGCCAGTCGACGATCGACGGCATCTCGGCCATGCCCTCCATGCACAATGGCACGGCGCTGCTCTTCGCGCTGGCGGGGTTCCGGATCAGCCGCCCCATCGGCTGGGCGCTTTCGCTCCACGCCGCCTTCATCTTCATCGGGTCCATTCACCTGGCCTGGCACTATGCCGTCGACAGCTACCTCGCCTGGGCGGTGACGCTGGTCCTGTGGTTCGGCCTGGCACCAGTGACGCGCTGGTGGCATGGCCGCAGCGCACAGCGCAGCTTCGACGCTGCCATGAACGCAGCCTGATCCATGAGCAGCGAAGCCCTCGTCATTCGTGAAAGCTGGATCCGCCGGGTTGCGGCCGCGACCGTACTGAGCTTCCGCGCTCAGTGGATCTTCTTCGTCATTCCGCTGGTCTATCTGGCCTCGAATGCGATCGTCCTGTCGCAGCTGGACTCCTATGGCCGCATGCCGGTGTTGAAGCTCGTTACATCCTTGCTGACCTTCAGCCTGCCGGTCGGACTGATCGTGCTGATGCTCATGCGGCTGCTGCAATATGCCCTGATCGAGAAGCCGGTCAGCCCCGTCCGCGCGCTTGGCGGCGAGCTCAGCGACCTGATCCGCCATCCGGCGCGCATCATCAACGGCGTGCCCATCCTGGTGGCCATGATCCTCTTCAACAAGGCCATGGTGGAACTGAAACCCGCCATTCCCAAGGTCAATCCCTTTTCCTGGGACGTGACCTTCATGGAGCTTGACCGGCTGCTCCATTTCGGCGTCGATCCCTGGGTGCTGCTGCAGCCCATCATGGGCTACGACATCGTCAGCTTCCTCGCCAACATCGCCTATAACTTCTGGTTCGTGGCGCTCTTCGGCGCCTGGTGCTGGTTCGGCTTCCGCGCCCGCGCCAGCGAGATCCGGACACGCTTCTTCCTCGCCTACATGCTCATCTGGTTCCTGGGCGGCGGGGTGCTGGCGCTGATTTTCTCGTCGGCCGGACCTGTCTATTATGATGAGCTCGGCCTCGCGCCCAATCCCTATGTGGGCCTCTTCGCCTATCTGCATGACGTCGACAGCCGGCTGCCGCTGTGGTTCCTCAAGACGCAGCAGATGCTGTGGGACGGCTATACGGGCAAGGGCCCGGCCTTCGGCATCTCGGCATTTCCCTCCATGCACAATGCGTCGGCCGCGCTCTTCGCGCTGGCCTTCTGGCGGGTGTCGCGCCCGGTCGGACTCTTCTTCGCGGCCTATGCAGGGGTGGTCCTGCTGGGGTCGGTGCATACCGGCTGGCACTATGCCGTCGACGGCTATGCGGGTATCGCGCTTGCGGCGGCCTGCTGGTGGGCCTGCGGACCGGTCGCCCGCTGGTACATGGGCCGCGCCGCCACCCGGCGCTACAACGAAGGGCTGGCTTCGCTTTAACTCTCGCGCGGAGTGGGATATGACCCTTCAGCTTTCCGAAGGGTGATGCATGTCCGTCTATGATCTCGATCTCGACAAGAATGCCGCGAATTTCCAGCCGCTGACGCCTTTGTCCTTTCTGCAGCGCTCGGCGGCCGTCTATCCCGATCAGCTGGCCATCATCCATGGCAGCGCGCGCGTGACCTATGCGCAGTTCTACGGGCGTTGCCGCCAGCTGGGGTCCGCCCTGGTCAAGGC
>JAPLOT010000134.1 GCA_026400595.1 Alphaproteobacteria bacterium
ATGGGCATCGCCAGCAACGACCTCGATGGCGACACCTATCCGGAATACTTCCTCACCAGCATGGCCGACAACAAGCTGCAGACGCTGATCGAGGTTCCGGCGGACGGCAGGCCCAGGCCGGGCTACAAGGACATCGCCTACGTCAAGGGCGTCACGGCGCATCGCCCCTACATGGGCGACGACCTGCGGCCCAGCACCGGCTGGCACACCCAGTTCGAGGATGTGAACAACGACAGCTTCGTCGACCTCTTCATCGCGAAAGGCAACGTCGCCAAGATGCCGGACTTCGCCGCGAAGGATCCCAACAACCTGCTGGTCCAGGGTGCGGATGGAAAGTTCACCGAGGCCGGCGGCTCGTCGGGCGTGGGCGACACCGGCGTGTCGCGCGGGGCAGCGCTGGCGGACTTCAATCTGGATGGTCTCGTCGATCTCGTCGTCGTCAATCGCTGGGAGACGGCGAAGATCTGGCGAAACACCACGGAAGGCGCCGGCAACTGGGTGCAGCTGAAGCTGCAGCAGCCGGATGCCAACCGCAATGCCGTGGGCGCCTGGATCGAAGTGAAGAGCGGGGACCGCCTGCAGCGCCGGGAAATCACCGTGGGCGGCGGTCACGTGAGCGGCCAGGCCGGCTGGATCCATTTCGGCATCGGCACGGCAGAGACCGCCGAAATCCGGGTGCAATGGCCCGGCGGCGAATGGAGCGCGCCTTACACGCTCGCGGCCAATGGATTCGCTGTGCTCGAACGCGGCAAGGCCGAGGCCACGCCGTGGCAGCCGAAGTGATCCGTCAACGGATCATGTAGACCTTGCGGATGGTCTCGTGCACCCGGCAGGTGCCCTTCCAGTCCTGCGGGAAGAAGGCCACCGTGCCCGGCACGATCTCGATCACTTCGCCGGACTCGTGCGTATAGGTGCAGCGGCCCAGCAGGAAGTGGCAGAACTCGTCGCGCGTCACGTGGCAGTTCCAGTAGCCCGGCGTGCAGATCCAGATGCCGGTCTCGCTCTCGCCATTGGGACCCTTGTGCAGCACCAGGCCGCTGGTATGCGAGGCGCCCTCGATCATGGTGGGGATCACGCCCCAGTCCTTGAAGGGGCCGGGATAGGTTTCCGGCCCGACGAGATGCGGCGCGGAGGAGTCGAGTGTCAGTGTCATGATTCAGCTCAGCATGTAGACGTTGCGCATGGTTTCGTGGACGGTGCAGATCCCCTTCCAGCCGGCGGGAAACAGCACGACCGTGCCGGGTACGATGCCGATCACCTCGCCCGACTCGTGGACATAGGTGGCCCGGCCGCTGACGAAGTGGCAGAGCTCGTCGCGCGGGATTTCCAGCGGCCAGGTGCCGGGCGTACATTGCCACAGCCCCACCTCCGGCTGGCCATTCGGCCCCTTGTGGAGCAGCACGCCGTCGCTCTTGGACTGTCCCGAGATCGGGTTCGGCTGAAAGCCCCAGTCCTTGAGTGGGCCGGCGAAGCCGGCCGGGTCCTCGAGATGCGGTGCCGATGAGTCGAGCTTGGTCGGCATCAGGCGAGCTTCCGGCGGGTCAGCGCGTCGATCACCTTTGCCGCCTTGGTCGGCCCGTGCTTGGCGCGCATGGACTTCGACGTCTTCCGGAGCTTGGCCTTCATCTTCTTGTCGGTGACCATCGTCATGATCTTCTGCTCGAGTTCCGCATCGGTCCAGTCGTAGCGGTCCAGCTTGAAGCCGTGGCCGGTCTCCTGGACACGGGTGGCATTGTCATGGCCGTCCCAGACATAGGGCATGATGATGGCGGGCTTGCCGAAGTAGAGGCACTCCGTGAAGGAGTTGTTGCCGCCGTGGTGGATCACCGCATCGACCTGCGGGATGACGGACGGCTGCGGGAACCAGCTGTCGATGATCACGTTGGGCGGAATGTCGGCGTATTGGTCCTTGTAGTCACCGACATTGACCAGCGCCCGCACCGGCATCTTGCTCAGGGAGGCGATCAGGCGCTTCAGCAGGTCGGTGTCCCCTGAGCCCAGCGAGCCGAAGCTCACATAGAGCAGCGGCTTGTCGTTGTTCGCCTTGAAGCGTGGAACCTGAAAGGGCTTGTCCTTGCGCACGCAGCCTTCGAGATACTGGAACTGGCGGGCCGGCAGCTTGTGACGGCGCTTGAATTTCACGGCCGACGGATAGAGCAGCAGGTTCATGTGCGGGCTCGCCTCGAAGAACTGCCCGAGCGGATATTTCTTCTCGCCCACCGACTTGAGGAATTCGTTGAACCTGTCATGGATCGGCTTGATCACCTGGTTGAAACGCTTGCGATAGGTTGCATGCGCCTTCTTGTCCTTGGCGCCGGCACCCGACAGATGCGGCGGAATGTCCGGATCCTCGATCTCGTTTTCCGAACACGAGATGATGCGGACCCACGGCTTCCTGTTCTTCTTCGCGTAACGCTTGATGGCCGGGAACAGAATCACGTTGTCGACGCAGACGACATCCGGCTTGACCTTGTCGAGGACGCCGGGAAGGTCCTTCTCCGCCCACTTGGCGGTCTCGACGATCATGTTCCAGCAGTCCTTCACATAGCTGTCGACCTGCTCCAGCGGCGTCTTGCGAAAATTCGGGATATGACCGTTGATGAAATCCACCCAGAATTTCGCCATTTCCTCGGGCGGCAGGGGTTCCGACAGGTTCACCGGGTGGGCTTCGAAGCCATAGCCCTTGTAGACGTCGAGGAATCCCGGATCCGACAGGAACACGACCTTGTGCCCGAGTTTCTCGAGCGCCTGCCCGATGCCGACCGAGTTCAGCGCCGGTCCGAAGGCCGCCTCCGGAAACAGCGCGATTACCTTCTTTGCCTTCTTGCGCGGAGCAGGTTTCTTCGCCGCCGCCTTCTTCACCGTCTTCGCCATGGTTTTCTCCCCATCCTGGCCCTTCTTAGCAGAGCGCTCACGCGCCCGGAATACGCCCGCGATTGAGCCGCTGGGCGGCCAGCACGAGCACGAAACTGAAGGCCATGACGATGGTCGCCATGGCATTGATCTCCGGCGTCACCCCGAAGCGGATCATGGCATAGATCTGCATGGGCAGGGTGGTCGAGGACTGGCCGGCGCCGGCCGTGAAATAGGCGATGATGAATTCGTCGATCGAGAGCGTGAAGGCCAGCAGCGCGCCGGCCACCACCGAAGGCAGGATGAGCGGAAAGGTGATCCGCCAGAAGGTCGTGAGCGCGGTGGCGCCCAGGTCGCGCGAGGCCTCGTTCAGAGACCAGTCATAGGACGCGAGGCGCACCCGCACCACGGCGCAGACGAAGGCGATGTTGAAGACCACATGGGCCATCACGATGGAGTGCAGGCCGAGCGAGAACTTGAGCAGCGTGAAGAAGGACAGGAGCGCGATGGCGAGCACGATGTCCGGGATGATCATCGGCGCGAAGAGCAGAGCGTCGCGGCCCGGCGAAGGCCTGGCCCGCGCCACGCCCAGCGCCAGCATGGTACCCAGCACCGTTGCGATGAGCGTGGACCACAGGGCCACGATCAGCGAGTTCAGCGCCGCGCCGGTGATCTTGGGATTCTCTACGAGCTTGCCATACCATTCGAAGGAGACGCCGCCCCAGGCCGTGGGCAGGCCTGACTTGTTGAGTGACAGCACCATCAGCACCGCGATGGGCAGGTAGAGAAACGCATAGACGGCGCCCAGATGGAGGTTAAGCGCGCGCATGTTCACCCCTTGCACGAGAGGAGGCGAGCGCCTGCAGGAAGAGCAGGATCATCATCAGCGCGATGAGCAGGGCCGAGAGCGTGGCGCCGAAGGGCCAGTCGCGCGCCGACAGGAACTGGTCATAGATGAGATTGCCCACCATCTGGAACTTGCCGCCGCCGAGCAGGTCGGGCGTCACGAAATTCCCGATCGACAGCACGAAGACGAAGACGGCGCCCGCGGCAACGCCCGGCGCGGTGAGCGGAAGGATGATGCGCAGGAAGGTCGTGGCCGCACCCGCGCCCAGGTCGCGCGAAGCTTCGGCATAGGCCGGATCGAGGCGCTGGAGCGACGAATAGATCGCCAGGATCACGAAGGGGGTGTAGCTGTAGACGAGGCCCAGTACCACGGCGGGTTTGTTGTAGAGCAGCGGCAGCGGCTCGCTGATCGCACCCGCCTGCAGCAGCAGCGAATTCACCAGCCCGGCCGGATTGAGCAGCACGATCCAGGCATAGGTCCGGATCAGGTAGTTGGTCCAGAAGGGCAGCATGGCGAGGAAGAGCAGGGCGGTCTGACGTTCGGCCGGCGCCCTGGCGATCGCATAGGCGGCGGGATAGCCGATGAGCAGGGCGATGAGCGTTGAGAGGCCGGCGATCACCGCGCTGTCGAGGAAGATCGAAAGATAGAGCGAATCGAAGGCGCGGCGGATGTTCTCCAGCGTCGCGGCGTTCCAGTCGATGCCGCCATAGATGCCGCGCTCGAAGAAGATGAGCACGAAGATGAGCAGGCAGGGCACGACCATCAGCAGGCCCAGCCAAAGCAGGCCGGGCGCCATCAGAAGCGTTGAGGTGAGGCGGGGCGACACGATGCGGGATCCTCGGACTCGAGGGATGACAACGGCCGGGCCTCCGGTGCAGCAGGCCCGGCCATCGCCGGAAAGTCGGGTCGTCGCGCTTACTTGGCGGCCATGATTTCCGACACGGTCTTTGAGAAGGGCTTCATGCCTTCGCCGAGATCGCGCAACTGCTCGTACTTGAGCAGGTCAGCGGGCGCGATCGCCATGTTGGGGTACTTCTCCAGCATTGCCTTGTCGACGGCTTCCATGCCCGCCTTGTTCGGCGACTTGTACATGATGTTCTCGACCACCCACTTGCCGTTGTCGGCGTTGAGCACGAAGTCGATGAACTTGTGGGCGGCATCCGGGTTCTTCGAGGCCTTGGTGACGACGATGGAGTCCACCCACAGGTCCGAGCCTTCCTTCGGGATCACGTACTTGATCTCCGGCTTCTCGGCGATGCCGTA
>JAPLOT010000544.1 GCA_026400595.1 Alphaproteobacteria bacterium
GTTCGATCCGTATGCGTCATGGAGTCATCTCGCCGAAGACCAGGGCGTGCGCTTCGTGAAGGAAGCCATCACACGGCAAAACTACAAGACCTTATTGTTGCCATTGCTGACGGCTGGTCCCGGCCCGGCCTTCCTGGTCAATCTCTCCGTGGATGTCGATAGCCTCGCCATCATGCGGCTGGCCCGCGAGACCGGCGCGCTTTACATCGACACGGTCATCGAGCCCTGGGCCGGCTTCTACTACAACACCAGGCTCAGCCATGGCGATCGCTCAAACTACATGCTGCGCGAAGGCCTCCTCGCGCTGAAGAAGGAGCTTGGCCCCGGCACCACAGCGGTCTCCTGCTGCGGCGCCAACCCCGGCATGGTCTCCTGGTTCGTCAAGCAGGCGCTGATCGACATTGCAGCGGCCACAAAGTTGAAAACTGCCGAGCCCAACAGCCGCGACGGCTGGGCGAAGCTGATGAAGCGGCTGGGCGTCAAGGGCATCCACGTCGCCGAGCGTGACACGCAGCGCGCCAAGACGCCGAAACCCTTCGACACTTTCATCAACACCTGGTCGGTGGAAGGCTTCATCTCGGAAGGTCTGCAGCCGGCTGAGCTCGGCTGGGGCACGCACGAGAAGAAGATGCCGCCGCTCGGCCGCAGGCACAAGAGCGGCTGCGGCGCGGCGATCTACATCGAACGTCCGGGCGCCGATACGCGCGTCCGCACCTGGACGCCCACCCAGGGCCCGCATTTCGGCTTTCTCGTCACCCACAACGAGGCGATTTCGATCTCGGACTATTACACCGTGCGGGAGGGGCGCAAGGCCGTTTACCGGCCCACCTGCCACTATGCCTATCATCCCTCGAACGACGCTGTCCTCTCGTGGCACGAACTGCTGGGCGCAGGCGGCAAGCGCCAGTCCCGCAACCACATCCTCGAGGAACACGAGATCGTCGACGGCATGGACGAACTGGGTGTGCTCCTCTACGGCCACAAGAAGAATGCCTACTGGTATGGCTCGCAGCTGACCATCCAGGAAGCCCGCAAGCTGGCGCCTTACCAGAACGCCACCGGCCTGCAGGTCACATCCGCCGTCCTCGCGGGTATCATCTGGGCCATGGAGAACCCGGACGCCGGCATCGTGGAAACCGACGAGATGGACTACCGGCGCTGCCTGGACGTCCAGAGGCCCTACCTGGGTGCCCTAGGCGGTTTCTATACGGACTGGACCCCATTGCAGTCGGTCGGTAGTCTCTTCGCCACCGGGCTGGACAAGCGCGACCCTTGGCAGTTCCAGAACATTCTGGTGCCCTGACAGTTCGCGCCTCGGCTGCCATAGGATCGGGCCCATGACATCGATTCGCACATACACATTTCTGGCTGTCGGCGCGCTTTGTGCGCTGGCAGCCTTCACTTCGGCAAAGGCAGATCCGCGCCATGGCATCGCCATGCACGGGGAACCGGCCCTGCCGCCGGACTTCAAGCACCTGCCCTATGCAAATCCCGACGCGCCGCAGGGTGGCCAGCTGCGCCAGGCGGTCACCGGCAGCTTCGACAGCGTGAACCCCTTCATCGTCAAGGGCACGCCGGCGGTGAACGTCCGCACCTATGTCTTCGAAAGCCTTCTCGGCCGCAACTGGGATGAGCCCTTCTCGCTCTATGGCCTGCTGGCCGAGAGCATCGATGTCTCCGGCGACCGCCAGACTTTCACCTTCAAACTGCGCCCGGAGGCGAAGTTCTCCGACGGCACACCAGTGACCTCCGCCGATGTCGCCTTCTCGGTCGAGACGCTGCGCGACAAGGGCCGGCCGAACTTCAAGAACGCCCTGTCAAAGCTCGCAGCTGTCGAAACGCCCGATCCGCAGACGGTCATCTTCCGCCAGACCGGCGCCGACCGCGAATTGCCGCTCATCGTCGGCGTCATGCCGATCCTCTCCAGGGCTTACTGGCAGGGCCGCACCTTCGACGAAACCACGCTCGAGCCCATCATGGGATCGGGCCCCTGTCATCGGCGAGGTGAAGCCGGGCGAGGCCATCATCTTCCGCAAGAACCCCGGCTACTGGGGCAAGGGCCTGCCCATCGCCGCGGGTCTGTGGAATTTCGAGGAGGTCCGCTTCGACTACTACCGCGACGCCAATGCCGCCTTCGAGGCCTTCAAGAAGGGCGAGGCCGATGTCCGCATCGAGACCGACCCGACGCGCTGGGCCACGGGTTATGATTTCCCGGCGGTCAAGGACGGAAGGATCGCCATGGAGAAGGTGGCGCAGCGTTCACCGGCACCCACGGCCGGCTTCGCCTTCAACACCCGCCGCAAGATCTTCGAGAACCCGCGCGTGCGCGAGGCCCTGGCCATGGCCTTCGATTTCGAGTGGGCCAATGCCAATCTCTTTGCCAATGCCTATCAGAGAACCTACGGCTACTATTCGGGCTCGGAACTCTCGTCCAGGGGCATCGCCGCGGATGAGCGCGAGAAGGCCGTCCTGGGCGATGCCGCAAGGACGCTGCGGCCGGAGTTCCTTGACGGGACCTATCAGCTCCCTGTCACCGACGGTTCGGGGCGCGACCGCAAGGTGCTGCGCAAGGTCGTGGGCCTTCTCGGCGAGGCGGGCTGGACCGTCACCGACAAGGGACTGGTCAATGCCGCTGGCGAACAGTTCACCTTGACGATCTCGGTCCAGAACAAGGACCAGGAAAAGATCGCGCTGCATTTCCAGCGGACGCTCAAGGCCATCGGCATCGCCGCCGATGTCCGCCTGGTGGATGCCGCGCAATTCGCGGCCATCCAGAAGACCTATGACTACGACATGATCCCGGCGACGTGGTTCAACTCGCTGTCGCCCGGCAACGAGCAGGTCTTCTATTTCGGTTCCGAGGGCCGCAGCGCCGAGGGTACGCGCAACTATCCCGGCATTGCCGATCCCGCCATCGACCGCGCCATCAAGGCCATGCTCGACGCCACGAGCCGGGAAGACTTCGTCGCCGCGGTGCGCGCCGAGGATCGCCTCCTCGTTTCCGGCTTCTACATCGTTCCGTTCTACGATGCCGGAGGCCAGTGGGTGGCGCGCTGGAACCACATCGGCCGGCCCGAGGCGCAGCCGCTTCCCGGCTTCGAGGCAACGACGCTCTGGCGCATGCCTTGAGGCCGCAGGGCTATACGGGCGTCCTCCCACCTCAGCGGTTCAACCTGGCGCGCTATTGCCTGTCGGGCAAGCCTGGCGGAAAGACGGCTCTCATCATCGCCGGCGAGACCACCACGCACTGGACCTTTGCCCAGATCGAGGAAACCGTGCTGCGGCTCGCTGGGGGATTGCGGATGTCCGGACTTGAGCCGGGACAGCGCCTCTTCATCCGCATGGGTAACAGTTTCGACTATGCCATTGTATTCTTTGCGGCCACTGCGATTGGAGCGGGTCCCATTCCGGCCTCGCCGATGCTCACACCGCGCGAAGTGGCGAGTCTCCTTGCGCACAGCGGAGCCAGCGTGGTCGCCTGGGACGGCGCACTCGAACTGCCGCCCATCGACGGGATCGGGCTCCTCACGCCCGACGATCTGGCGAGGCTCCGCAGGGGCCCTCCCGCTGGCTATGCCGATAGCGCGGCCAATGATCCCGCCTACCTCGTCTATACCTCCGGCACCTCCGGTCAGCCCAAGGGCGTGCTCCACGCTCACCGGGCCGTCTGGGGCCGCCAGCCCATGTATGATGGCTGGTACGGCATCACGGCGGACGATGTCGTGCTCCACACCGGCGCCTTCAACTGGACCTACACCCTGGGCACCGGACTCTTCGACCCCTTCGCCAACGGTGCCACATCCATCGTCAACACCGGCCCGCGCGATCCCGAGGTCTGGCCCGCCTTGATCCGCCATCACCACGCCACCATCATGGCCTCGGTGCCGGGCATCTACCGTCAGCTCCTGCGCAGCGGCTTCACGCCGGATCCCGGCCTGCGTCACGGCCTCACGGCAGGCGAGGCGCTCCCCCTGCCCATCCTGCATCAGTGGCGGCAGTCCACCGGGCTCGAGCTCTATGAGGCCCTGGGGATGAGCGAGATTTCCACATACATCTCGTCTTCGCCGGCCGTTCCGGTCCGCGATGGCTCTCCTGGCAAGCCGCAGCAAGGTCGGGCCGTCCGTATCCTCGATGATGGCCAGATCGGCGTTCACTGCAGCGACCCCGGCCTCATGCTGGGATATTGGGCGGAACCGCCACTGCAGGACGAATGGTTCGCCACGGGTGACCTCGCCGACATCGACGCCGATGGCTATGTCTGGTATCGCGGCCGTGCCGACGACCTGATGAACGCCGGCGGATTTCGCGTCTCGCCGCTTGAGGTGGAGTCCGTGCTGCTCCAGCATCCCGACGTCCTCGAGGCCAGCGTCCGCGAGTGGCGCATCTCCGATACGCTTTCCATCATTGCGGCCTTCATCGTGCCACAGCCCGGCCGCAGCCCGCAGGAAGCCGCAATTCTGTCCTTTGTACACGACCGCCTCGCCGCCTATAAGGCGCCGAAGCAGATCTGGTTCGTGCCTGCGCTTCCGCGGACCGCCAACGGAAAGCTTATCCGGAAAGCGCTCGACAAACCGTGAGGGGGGCCTCGTCCGTGCAGAACCAATTCATCATCGACGTCATTTCGGACGTCATCTGTCCCTGGTGCTTTCTCGGCAAGCGCCGCCTCGACAAGGCGCTTGCGAGCCTGGCCGATCTCGATGTCCTGGTCCGCTGGCGTCCCTTTGCGCTCGATCCCTCAATCCCCCCGGAATGGCTCGACCGCACCGTCTACCTCACCAACAAATTCGGGGCGGAACGGCTCGCCACCCTGCATGATCCCCTGATCCAGGCGGGTCTCGCCGATGGCGTGCCCTACAACTTCGAGGCCATTAC
>JAPLOT010000372.1 GCA_026400595.1 Alphaproteobacteria bacterium
AGGCCGTCATAGTCGGGGATGGCGGCAAGCAGCGCATCCTTGTCCTTGCCGAGATCGGGCTTGTAGTCGACATCGACGCCGCGGTCGCGGAAGATCTGGACGGCGGTTTCGCTGAGCTTGTCGGAGACGAGAACGCGGGGAGCCATGTGATACTCCTGAGAGTGAAGTTGATTGCGGGCGGGATCAGGCGGCGGTGGCCTGGGCATAGGCCCAGTCGAGCCAGGGCATCAGCGCTGCGACGTCGGATGTCTCCACCGTGGCGCCGCACCAGATGCGAAGGCCCGGCGGCGCGTCGCGATAGGAGCCGATGTCATAGGCCACGCCTTCGGTCTCGAGCAGCTTGACCATCTTCTTGAGCGCGGCCTCGTCCATGTCCAGCGTGAGGCAGACCGAGGTGTTCGAGCGCGTCGCCTCGTCGCGCGCCAGGTTCTGCGCGAAACCGCGCTGGTCGATCCAGCGCTGCACCGCGCCGGCATTGGCATCGGCCCGTGCGATAAGCGCCGTAAGGCCGCCGATGTCCTTGGCCCAGTTCAGCGCCACGATGTAGTCCTCGACGCAGAGCATGGAGGGCGTGTTGATGGTCTCGCCCTCGAAGATGCCGGCAATCAGCTTGCCGCCGCTGGTCATGCGGAAGATCTTGGGCAGCGGCCAGGGCGGCGAATAGCTCTCGAGCCGCGCCACCGCGCGGGGCGACAGGATGATGACGCCATGCGCGCCCTCCCCGCCCAGCACCTTCTGCCACGAGAAGGTCACCACATCGAGCCTGGCGAAATCGAGGGCCTGCGCGAAGGCAGCCGAGGTCGCGTCGCAGATGGTGAGGCCCCCGCGATCGGCCGGAATCCACGACGCATCGGCGACGCGGACGCCCGAGGTCGTGCCGTTCCAGGTGAAGACCACATCGCGGGAGAAGTCGACGCTGGCGAGATCCGGCAAGACGCCATAGGGCGCCAGCAGCTTGCGCACGTCCTTGAGCTTCAGCTGCTTCGCCACATCGGTGACCCAGCCTTCGCCGAAGCTTTCCCAGGCCAGCATGTCGACGCGGCGCTCGCCCAGCAGCGACCACATGGCCATTTCAACCGCACCCGTGTCGGAGGCCGGAACGATGCCGATCCGGTAGTCGGCGGGAACCTGCAGCACCTCGCGGGTGAGGTCGATGGCGCGCTTCAGGCGTGCCTTGCCCGGCGCGGATCGATGCGAGCGGCCGACCAGCGCTTGCGAAAGATGTTGGGGAGTCCAGCCCGGGATCTTGGCGCAGGGGCCGGAGGAAAACTGCGGGTTGACCGGCCGCAGCGCCGGTTTCGATATCGTCATCTTGTGCTCCATCCTTGCAGATGGACCGGCCCTCGGTGGGGAGGGCTAGCCCGGCAACGCGTATGCCGCATCGGCCGGGCTTGTTCAAGAGCAAAAGCGAAGGGGTGATTGCGGACAGGCCGCAACCACCCCTCGCCGGTGCCGAGGACTCTCGTTCGAGCCTCAGAACTTGTAGCGCAGACCCGTGAGGACCTGATGCTCCATCGGGTCCGACCCGTCCGACATGATCGACCGGAAGCGGTAGCCGATGTCGAGGTCGAGGCTCTCCGACAGATCGAAGCTTGCGCCGGCCATCAGCGAATAGGCGAAGCCGTCCTTGTCCGGCCCGCCGTCGACCGGCGCCCAGCCATAGCCGGCGCCGGCGCCAAGATAGGGCGTGATGATCGTGCTGGTCGGAATGTCGAAATAGAGGTTCCCCAGCGCCGTGGTGACGCTCATGTCAGGACCATTGGTATAGACCCCGGCATAGTCGACGCGAAGGTCGCTGCGCAGATAGTCCGTGAACTGATAGCCCACGCCGACGCCGCCGGTGAAGGCGTTGCTGTCGTCGCCCGACCACTCGAGGAAGGACCAGCCGATGTCGCCGCGCAGATAGAATCCGAGGTCGGCATAGGACGGCGCGGCAACTTCCTCATCGGCCGCGCGGGCCTGCCCAGCAACGGCGGTCATCAGCGCCAGCGCGATGATCGATGTCTTGTAGCTCTTCATAGCTTACTCCCACACACAGGCCGGAACCATGTTCCGCTTTCGATGCTGCGGTTCTAGGCGGGCGGCATGGCCCAATGCGGGCGCGAATGTGACCTTGCCGTGTCACCGCGAGTCCTGTGACGGTTGCGCCACAGCCATGTGTGCCGGAATGGGATGACGCGTTGACGCGGCGGCTACCATGGGCCTACCCATGCGTCCATGCCCAAGACCTCCCATCCCCTGGACTGGCTGATCCTGGCCCTGCTGGTGGTCGCCTGGGGCTCGTCCTTCGCCATGACCAAGATCGCGGTGGCGCATCTCGACGCCGCCTGGATCATGGCGCTGCGCCTCTCGATCGCGGCGCTGATCCTGGTGCCCTATGCCTGGTCCTGCGGCGAAACGCTCCGTGCACCGACGAAAACATGGCGCAAGTTCTCGCTGCTGGCCCTCATCGGCCATGCCGCGCCCTTCTTCCTCATTACCTGGGGCACGCAATTCGTTGCCTCGGGCGTTTCCGGCCTGCTGATGGGCGCCATTCCCCTCTTCCTCGTCGTGCTGGCGCATTTCTTCCTGCCCGGCGAACCGCTGACCCTGCCGAAATCCGCAGGCTTCCTGCTCGGCTTCGCCGGCATCGTGGTGCTGATCGGGCCGGAAGCGCTGTTCACGCTCTCGCTCAGCGGCGAGGAACTGATGGGCGAGGCGGCGATCCTGCTGGCCTGCCTGTGCTATGCCGTCCACGGCATTGCCGCCAAACGCATGGGGATCGAGGATCCGGTGAAGCAGACGGCCTCGGTCTGCCTCGCGGCCGCGCTGATGGGGCTGGTCTTCGCGGGCGCCACAAACCCGTCCGGCCTACACGGCGTGGCACCGGTGGCCGTGTGGTCGGTCATCGGCCTCGGCGTGCTGCCAACGGCGATCGCCACGCTGCTGATGTACCACCTGATCCATCGCACCGGCCCCAGCTTCGTGGCCTATTCCAACTATCTCGTCCCCGTCTATGCCGTGCTGCTTGGCGCCCTGCTGCTGGGCGAGGCGCTGAACTGGAACGTGGCGCTGGCCCTGGCCCTTATCCTGCTTGGCATTGCCGTCAGCCGGTGGCAGTCTGCGGCCAAGCCGGAGACCGCATGATGAGAGCCCTGTTCACAGCACTGTTTCTCTGCGCCGCCGCGGCACCGGCCTCCGCCGACTGCGCCCTCGACACGATCACCGCCGCGCTGGAGTCGCCAGTCGATGGCCTCAGGCTGCTGGCACGTCCGGTGAGCGATGTGCAGTCCGCCGAGGGCGGCGAGTGGCGCATCTACCGCGAGCCCGACGGCCGCGTGCACAGCATCATCCGCATCGACGCGGGCGAGTCAGGCCGTTCCGAGACGCGGCTCAGCATGGTGAACCGCCGGACCTATGGCATCGCCAGAACGCGGGTGGACTACCTCCGCCATGCCTTCATCGAGGACGGACCCTTCGGCATCGCACGGCGGACCACGGAGTATTTCTACTACTGCGACGGCAAGCCCCATGTGCCGGGCCAGGCGGCGGCGGTGGTCGATGTGGTGGCCTACCCCAAGGCCGCGGCCGAAGCGCAGCAGCTGATGGTGCTGGACAAGGACGTGGCTGACTTCACCAAGGGCCTGGCGCGCTAGCGGGTCTGCGCTTCACGTGCCGGTGAAAGGCACCTGGCTGCTGACCCGTTCACGCCTCATGCTGACGCCCCCTTGTTCCGTCACCCCGGCGAACGCCGGGGTCCATCGGGCCTCGTCAGGTGATCCCGGCTTTCGCCGGGATGACGGATAGAGGTGACGATGACGGGCGAGGTTGCAATCGTTTCAGGCGTCGGGACATGGGGGATCGCCTTTGAGGCGGTTCCGGCCGCCTACGGGGTGGTAGCCTCTCCGGGCAGAGAGGGTGGCGCGGGCGCTGCCCAGCGCGGGGATAGAAGGTGGCTGGTCGAAAGCGCCCGTACAGCGCCCGCGGCCGGCGGGACTTTTTCGGAACGCAAGGCGCTTCGAAACCGGCAGTGCCTGCCGGCCAGTTGCCC
>JAPLOT010000128.1 GCA_026400595.1 Alphaproteobacteria bacterium
GGCTGGGGACGGACGCTTTTCGTGGCCATTGTCTCCTTCATCTACTTCCTGCCGGTGCTTTTCATCATCTTCACGGCCATCAAGCCGCAGGACATGGCACTGTCGGTGCCGCCGACTCTGTCTCCCACCTCGATCTTCGGATTGATCCCGGATGCCTATGTGTTTTCCCCGACGCTGGAAAACTTCACGTCCGTCTTCTCGCGGTCGATGACGACCGGGGGGGCGCCAGAACCCACGGGCTTCGATCGCTACTTTTTCAACTCCATCGTGATCGCTACCGTGTCAGTGCTGCTCGCTCTGGTGATCGGCACGCTGGCGGCATTCGGTTTCTCCCGCTATCCGCTCAAGGGTAACGACACGTATCTTTTCATCATCCTGACCACCCGCATGCTGCCGGCCATTGTCGTGATCATTCCGGTGATCCTGATGTTCCGCGTCGCCGGCCTGTCGGGGTCCTATATCGGCATCATCCTGCTGTACACCGCCTTCAATCTGGCCTTCACCATCTGGATGATGAAGAGTTTCTTCGATGAGCTGTCGACGGACGTGGAAGATGCCGCGCGCATCGACGGATCCTCCGATGTGAAGGTCTTCTTCAAGATCTGCTTGCCACAGGTTGTTGCGGGTCTGGCGGCCACCTTCGTCTTCGGCCTCATCCTCACCTGGAACGAGTTCCTCTTCGCGCTGCTCCTCTCGGGGCCGGATACGCGCACCGTCCCCGTCGCCATGAACCAGGCCGTATCTTCCGGTGGGCGCGGGACGGACTGGACGCTTCTGGCGGCGATCGAGACGCTCTTCCTGATCCCGGTCTTCCTCGTCACCTTCTTCCTGCAGGACCATCTGCTGCGGGGCGTCACCTTCGGAACGGTAAAACGCTGACATGTCGACAATTGAAATCACAAAGGTCACCAAGCGCTTCGGCGATTTCGTCGCGGTCCGCGATGCGGACCTGTCCGTGGGTGCGGGCGAGGTGGTTTGCCTGCTCGGTCCGTCTGGCTGCGGCAAGACCACGACGCTGCGCATGATCGCGGGCCTCGAACGCGCCACATCCGGTGATGTGATCATCGGCGGGCAGCGCGTCAACGACCTGACTCCGGAGAAGCGGAACATTGCCATGGTGTTCCAGTTCTATGCACTTTATCCCGCCCTCACGGTGGGCGAGAATATCGCGATGCCTCTGCATTACGAGAGTCTCTCGAAGCCCGAACTCGACGCGCGCGTGATGAAGGTGGCCACGATCCTTCATCTGACCGAGGTGCTTGACCGCATGCCCGGCCAGGTCTCGGAAGGCGAGAAGCAGCGGATTGCAGTCGCGCGCGCCATCGTACGTGATCCCAGTTGCTTCCTTTTCGACGAACCGCTCTCGCGGCTCGACGTCGAATTGCGGCATTCGATGCGCGGGCAGATCAAGGAGGTTCTCTCGGGCCTCTCGAAGGCGACGGTCATCGTGACTCATGACCAGCTTGAAGCGCTGACGATGGCCGATCGCATCGCCATCATGCGCGATGGCATCATCGAGCAGGTGGGCACGCCGCACGACGTCTTCGCCAAGCCGGCGAATGTCTTCGTCGCCAGCTTCATCGGCACGCCTCAGATGAACATCGTCGATGCCGATCTCAAGTCATTCGCTGGCGGGCACGCCACCGTCGAACTGGCCGGGAGTCCGCTCAAGATCGCGGCCGATCCGGCAGTGTCCGGTCTCAAGCCTTCGAAGGTCAAGATCGGCATCCGGCCCCGGGCCTTCTCGGCGGTGGACAAGGCTTCGGCCGACACGATCATGGCCCAGGCCGAGCTGATCGAACCGATGGGGGCGGAAACACTGATCCATGCTCGCACCAAGATCGGCGATGACATCCGTGTCGTCGTCCCGCGGGAGATGCGGGTAAAGGGCGGCGAAACCTTGCATCTTCGGCCCGATCCCAGGCAGACCCACTTCTTCGGGGAAGACGGAAAGGCGGTGCGCGCATGAGGGACGCGGGCATGACCACACAGGGCGCCCTGCGCCTTGAGTATTTCATCATTGGACTGGGTATCTTTGCCCTTCTCCTGATCTTTCAACCCTTCAGCCTCAAGCTCTTCGCCATCGGCAGCGGACTGGTTGTTCTGGCTGGACTCATCAACAACCTGCTGCCCTTGGCACGGCCTGGCGTGCCTGTTAGGTCGGTCATCAATGTGGCCATGGTCGTGGCGATGATCTTCTGCATCGTCCTGCTGATTTCCATCGCAGCGGCTCATCTCTATGGCGTCTTCTTCCTCAGGCCGCCTGATCCGAACACCACGGCCGGGAAGGTCCAGCTGGCGACCAAGCCATTCTATCTGCAGCCGCTCGTGTGGTACATCGCAGCCGCGGCAGCAGCCTTGGCCGTGGCAATCACGGTACGGACCAAGCGTGCCAGGTAAGA
>JAPLOT010000209.1 GCA_026400595.1 Alphaproteobacteria bacterium
TCGGCCGCCTTCTTCTGCTCCTCGAGGATCAGCGCGTCGCGCTTGTCGGCCACGTGGCGCAGGCGCGCCAGCATGCCGCCGGTGCCGGCCGGGATGAGGCGGCCCACGATGACGTTTTCCTTGAGGCCTTCCAGCGTGTCGATCTTGCCCTGCACCGCCGCCTCCGTGAGGACGCGGGTGGTTTCCTGGAACGAGGCCGCCGAGATGAAGGACCGCGTCTGCAGCGAGGCCTTGGTGATACCGAGCAGAACGGGAACCCCGGTGGCCGGGCGGAGGCCTTCGGCCTCGAGCTTGGCGTTCTCCTGTTCCAGTTCGACCTGGTCCACCTGCTCGCCGGCGAGCAGCGTCGAATCGCCGGAGTCGGTGATCTCGACCTTCTGCAGCATCTGGCGGACGATGACCTCGATGTGCTTGTCGTTGATGTTCACGCCCTGCAACCGGTAGACTTCCTGGATCTCGTTGACGAGGTAGGAGGCGAGCTCCTCCACGCCCTTGATCGCCAGGATGTCGTGCGGCGCCGGGTTACCGTCCATGATGTACTCGCCCTTCTCGATGAAGTCGCCTTCCTGGACGGGAAGGTGCTTGCCCTTCGGGATGAGATACTCCACGGCCTCGCCCGTATCGTCCAGCGGAACGATGCGGATGCGGCGCTTGTTCTTGTAGTCGCGACCGAATTCGACCCGCCCCGAGATTTCCGCGATGATCGCGTGATCCTTGGGACGACGCGCCTCGAAGAGCTCCGCAACACGCGGCAGACCACCGGTGATGTCGCGGGTCTTGGCGCTTTCCAGCGGAATGCGGGCCAGGATGTCGCCGGCCTTCACCGTCGAACCCGGATCCAGCGAGAGGACGGCGTCCACCGACAGCAGATAGCGCGCCTCGCCACCGCGGTTCAGCTTCAGAACCTTGCCGTCCTTGTCCTTGATGACGATCGCCGGCTTCAGCGTCGAGCCGCGCTGGTTGGAACGCCAGTCGATGATCACGCGGTTGGTGATGCCGGTGGCCTCGTCCGCCACCTCGTTCACCGACACGCCTTCGACCACGTCCTCGAAGGCCACGGTGCCATCGACTTCCGTCATCAGCGGACGGGTATAGGGATCCCACTCCGCCAGCTTGGTGCCACGCTTCACGCTGTCGCCGTCATCGACGAAGAGGCGCGTACCGTAGCCCACCTTGTGGACGGCGCGCTCGTTGCCCTTCTCGTCGGTGACCACGATCGCCGTGTTGCGGCCCATGACCATCAGGCGCCCGCTCGAGTCCTTGGCGACGGCGCGGTTGCGGATCACGATCTTGCCTTCGAAGTTCGACTCCACGAAGGACTGATCGAGGACCTGCGCGGTTCCGCCGATGTGGAACGTGCGCATGGTGAGCTGCGTGCCCGGTTCGCCGATCGACTGGGCGGCGATGACGCCGATGGCTTCGCCCATGTTGACGGGCGTACCACGCGCGAGGTCGCGCCCATAGCACTTGGCGCAGACGCCGAACTTGGTTTCGCAGGTCAGCACCGAGCGGATGCGGATCTCCTGGATGCCAGCCTTCTCGATCTTCTCGATATGGGCTTCCATGATCTCCTCGCCGGCCGGCACGATGACGGTGCCGGACACCGGGTCGGTCACGTCGGTCGCTGCCGTACGGCCCAGCACGCGCATGCCGAGCGAGGCGATGATCTCGCCGGCATCGATGATCGGACGCGCCGTGATCGAGGACTTGGTGCCGCAATCCAGCTCGTTGATGATCGCATCCTGCGCCACGTCGACGAGGCGGCGGGTGAGATAGCCCGAGTTCGCCGTCTTGAGCGCCGTGTCGGCCAGGCCCTTGCGGGCGCCATGGGTCGAGTTGAAGTACTCGAGCACCGAGAGGCCTTCCTTGAAGTTCGAGATGATCGGTGTCTCGATGATCTCGCCCGACGGCTTGGCCATGAGGCCGCGCATGCCGGCAAGCTGCTTCATCTGAGCCGGCGAACCGCGCGCACCCGAGTGGCTCATCATGTAGATGGAGTTGATCGGCTTCTCGCGGCCGGTCTCCTTGTCCACCTGGACGGACGAGATGCGCGCCATCATTTCCTCAGCAACCTTGTCGGTTGTCTTGGCCCAGGCGTCGACGACCTTGTTGTACTTCTCGCCCTGGGTGATCAGGCCGTCGATGTACTGCTGCTCGAACTCCTTCACCAGCTCGCGCGTGGTGTTGACGATCTTTTCCTTGGTGTCCGGAATGACCATGTCATCCTTGCCGAAGGAAATGCCCGCCTTGTAGGCGTTGTAGAAGCCGAGGCTCATGATCTTGTCGCAGAAGATCACCGATTCCTTCTGGCCGCAGTGGCGGTAGACGGCGTCGATCATTCGCGAGATGTCGCGCTTGGTCATAAGCTTGTTGCAGAGCTCGTAGGAGATGCCGGTGGACTTCGGCAGGAGCTCGCCGATCTTCATGCGGCCAGGCGTCGTCTCGACGATCCGGGTGATCATCTTGCCCGAAGGCCCCACCTCCATGATGCGGCCCTTGATCTTGGTGTGCAGCGTAATCACGCCGGCGGCAAGCGCATGGTCGATCTCGGCGATGTTGCCGAAGAGCTTGCCCTCGCCCGGCTCGTTGCTGCGCATCATCGACAGGTAGTAGAGACCGAGGACGATGTCCTGCGACGGAACGATGATCGGCTGGCCGTTGGCCGGATGCAGGATGTTGTTGGTCGACATCATCAGCACGCGGGCTTCGAGCTGCGCTTCCAGCGACAGCGGCACGTGGACCGCCATCTGGTCGCCGTCGAAGTCGGCGTTGAAGGCGGTGCAGACCAGCGGGTGCAGCTGGATGGCCTTGCCTTCAATCAGCACGGGCTCGAAGGCCTGGATGCCGAGACGATGCAGGGTCGGCGCGCGGTTGAGCAGCACCGGGTGTTCGCGGATGACCTCGTCGAGGATATCCCAGACTTCCGGCTTTTCCTTCTCAACCAGCTTCTTGGCCTGCTTCACCGTGGCCGAAAGGCCCTTGGCGTCAAGCCGCGAATAGATGAAGGGCTTGAACAGCTCGAGCGCCATCTTCTTCGGCAGGCCGCACTGGTGCAGCTTGAGCTCCGGACCGACGACGATCACCGAGCGGCCGGAATAGTCGACGCGCTTGCCAAGCAGGTTCTGGCGGAAGCGGCCCTGCTTGCCCTTCAGCATGTCGGACAGCGACTTCAGCGGACGCTTGTTGGCGCCCGTGATGACGCGGCCGCGGCGGCCGTTGTCGAACAGCGCATCGACCGATTCCTGCAGCATGCGCTTCTCTTTGCGCACGATGATGTCGGGCGCGCGCAGTTCGATAAGCCGATTCAGGCGGTTGTTGCGGTTGATCACGCGGCGGTACAGGTCGTTGAGATCGGAGGTCGCGAAGCGGCCGCCATCGAGCGGCACCAGCGGACGCAGTTCCGGCGGAATGACCGGAACCTGAGTCAGGATCATCCACTCCGGGCGGTTACCGGACTCGAGGAAGCTCTCGACCAGCTTGAGGCGCTTGGCGATCTTCTTCGGCTTCAGTTCGCCGGTGGCGGTGCGCAGCTCCTCGCGCAACTGTTCGCGCAGCTGTTCGAGATTGATCGACATGAGGATCTCGCTGATGGCCTCGGCGCCG
>JAPLOT010000477.1 GCA_026400595.1 Alphaproteobacteria bacterium
GGCGGGGATATCGGTCAGGCGGGTGGAGGACATTACCGAGGCCCTGTGGGGGACCCGGGTCAGTCCGGCAACGGTGTCGAACCTGAACAAGAAGATCTACGCCAAGATCGAGGCCTGGCGGAACCGTCCGATCACGGGTGACCATCCCTACCTGTACCTGGATGGGATCGTGATGAAGCGGAGCTGGGCAGGCGAGGTCCGGAATGTCTCGTTGCTTGTTGCCAGTGCTGTCAATTCCGAGGGGTGCCGGGAGATCCTGGGGATCTGCGAGGGGGCCAAGGAGGACAAGTCAGGCTGGTCGGCCTTCCTGCGCCACCTGGTCGAACGAGGGCTCAAGGGTGTCCGGCTGATCATCTCGGACGCCTGCAGGGGGCTTGTCGAGAGTGCCGCGGAGTACCTGCCTGATGCCCAGTGGCAACGCTGCATGGTTCACTTTTACCGCTACATCTTTGACTCAACCATTGGAACTCACTCCCGTGGTAGGAGGACCGCCGACTCCGTCGACCAAGTCAACCAGACTTGGCGGCCATGTGATTCGATGCTGCGGCGGAAGCGCTCCGCGTTCTGATGGGCAACGCAGACGCGGCGGATCATACCGGGAACTTCGACATAATAGTGGCTGCGGTCGCCGAGGTATGATTCATCGGCAATCCGCCCGACAATTGCATTGCCTTTCGGCTTCGGCGCTCGCCATTCGATATGCACTTTCTCGGGCCGCACAGCCACGGTGACTTCCGCACCCAGCTCGACATTTTTTTGTATTTTGGGCACACAGAGACTGCCTGCCGGACCGACGTCAACGATCACATGGCCGTTGTCGACGCATTTGATGGAACCGTCGAAGAAGTTCATCGAACCGATGAAGTCCGCCACCAGGCGACAGTTGGGCACTTCGTAGAGGCGCGCCGCGCTGTCGATCTGTAGTACCCGGCCCTTGGACATCACGGCGATGCGGTCGGAGAGTGACAGCGCTTCCTCTTGATCATGAGTGACAAAGACAAAGGTGATACCCACCGAGCGCTGCAGTTGGCGCAGCTCGATCTGCATCGCCTCGCGCAGCTTTCGGTCTAGGGCGCCTAGGGGCTCGTCCAGCAAAAGCACCTTGGGACGGCAAACGAGAGCGCGGGCTAGTGCCACTCGCTGGCGGTGGCCGCCGGAGAGTTGGTGTGCGGCACGGCTGCCATAACCGGCCAGCTTCATCTGTTCGAGAGCCTGATGAACGCTTTCTGCCAGTTCCCTTTTCGATAGGCCCTTCTTCCGCAGGCCGTAGCCAATGTTCTCCGCTACCGATAGGTGCGGAAAGATGGCGTAACTCTGGAACACCGTATTGGTAGGCCGCTTGTAGGGCGGTACAGACGACATTGGCTGGCCGTCGATTAGTATCTCACCTTGGGTCGGGAAATCGAAGCCGGCAAGCAAACGTAGAAGCGTGGTCTTTCCGCAGCCAGAGGGACCGAGCAGTGAGAAGAACTCGCCGCGCCTGATCTCGAATGAGACGTCATCTACGGCACGCACCGCGCCGAAGTGCTTGGCGACTCCGCGCAGGGAAATGACGGAATCTTCGTTGTTCACCATAATCACTCAAAACACCGTCGGCTTGGACGATTGCACTCCCCGTCGCCGCACCACTTCGGCCAGGACAACAATGACGATGGACAGCACGAGGATGCAACTTCCGAGAGCGAGCACGCCTGGTAGCTTGGCGGGGAACCGGAGCTGGCTCCAGATGAACAATGGCAGCGTCGTATCGTTGCCGCCGAGAAAAAAAGCGATGACAAACTCGTCGAGGGATGTGGTGAACGACAGGAGCAGACTGGAGATAACACCAGGTAGGGCGAGTGGGAAAGTCACATGCCAAAACGTGCCCCACGCATTCTCACCCAGATCGAGCGAGGCTTCCTCAAGACTCTTGTCGAAGCCTTCGAGACGCGCGATCAGTATCAGCATTGAGAACGGCATACAGATCAGGACGTGGCCGGCACCGATCGTCCAGAGCGACAGATCGACCGAAAACACCTTACGGAGGATGATCAGAAGTGCGATACCTAGAAAGAGACTCGGCAGCAACAGTGGTAGCATGATCATGCCGACGATCTGGGTCTTGCCCGGTAGGCGGTGTCGGATCACTGCTTTGGCGGCGGTGAGGCCGAGAACCGTGCTGACGATTGCCACGCCGATGCCGACCTTGAGGCTGTTCATCAATGCCGCCAGTAGGGCTGAATTTGTCGCCATCTCCTGATACCACTTAGTTGTAAAGCCCTTGAGCGGAAAGGCGATGTAGATGCTGTCATTGAAAGAGAACATCGGCAACAAGAGTACCGGTCCGTAGAGCAGCGCCACGATGAAAATCGCGTAGACGCCGAGCAAGTTTAGATGCATCGCGCGTTTCACGTGTCAGGCCCCTCGCGCCTTTATCCTATCGTTGCCAACGCCCCACAAAAAGAGACAGACGATGGCGGTCACTGCCAGCATCATGAAGATCGACAGCGCTGAGCCCAGAGGCCAATTATTGGCTGCGCCGAATTGCCTCTGAATTATGGTGCCGATCATAATCCCAGAAGTGCCGCCAACCTGCGCTGGCGTGACGTAGTCCCCAACCGTCGGGATGAAGACCATGAGCGCGCTAGAGATCACACCAGGCAACGACAGCGGTAGGGTGACTCGCAGGAACCGGATGAGTTTGCTATCGCCGAGATCGGTGGCTGCCTCCAGCAGCGAACGGTCGATCTTCTCGAGCGAAACATAGATCGGCAGAATTGCAAATGCCAGCCAGGCATGTGTCAGGGTGATGATAACTGCCGCCGGGTTGTAGAGGAGGAAGCCGAGCGGCTCCTCTATGACCCCAATGGAAATGAGGCCGGAATTAAGGACCCCATTGTGGCCCAAGATCACTTTCCACGCGAACACGCGCAGCAGATAGCTCGTCCATAGCGGAACCGTAATCAAGACAAGCCAAAGGAATTTGTGGTTGGTCGCTCGGAAGGCGATGAAGTAGGCCATGGGGTACGCCATGAGCACAATCACACTCGTAGCTACGAGGGACATGAGCAGGGATTTGACCAACAGGATCGTGTAGACCGGCGTTTCGAACGGGAAGGGTATGCCGAGATAAGTGTTGCCCGCGCCAGGTTTTATGATCGACCAGTAGTTCTTGAGCGTGAGTGTGAAATCAATGTCGAAGTAGACCTGTGTAAAGAAGCTGAACGCGATCATTCCGCACAACGGGACTACCAGCAGCAGGAACATGACCAGCAGGGTCGGCGTTAACAATATGTAACCGCGCAATGCCTCGCTGCGCAGCAGCAGGGCACGGAAGCGCTGGCTCAGTGGTCGCGATCGTGCGTGACCCACCAAGGGTCCGCCGGTCACACTAGCCATGGCCTCTCCCACTTAAGGCGTTGCTCTTTCGCTCTAAACCTATCAGACGGGCCTCTGGTCTCAGCGCCTGTTGCTCCGACCACAACCGGGCAATGAACTAGGACGCGTCATACCAATTCTACTTCTACTTCTACTGCTACAGTCCAGCCCTCACCTTATCCCACAAAGCAATGAGCTTCTCACGTTTGGCGGCAGGGATCTCGTCAAAGAAAATGCCCTCCTTGAGCGATGCGATCGGATCCTCAATGCCATAGGACCGCAGATGTACTTTGTCCACGGACACGTAGCTCTCTGGATTGGGGTGAGCGTAGCTGTTCGCTAGAATTGAAGCCTTACCACCAACCGGATCGAGCATGGCGTTCAGGTAGTCATAGGCTTGCTGTTCATCCCCTGGCCCCTTGGTGTTAATGACGAAGCCGCAGATCCAAGGCAGTAGCGGCGGAATCACCTCCAGCCGCAACCCTTGCTTGCGCAGTGCAGCTAAACTAGAGGTCCACAAATAGGCGGCGCCAATTTCCTTGGACGCCATCGCCTGCTCTATCTCCGTCGCATCTGACCATAAGAAGCGGGAAGTCTTCACCATTTGGCGCCAAACCTCAACCAGACGGTCGATTTCGGCGTCCGATGGATCGAATATATTCTTGTTGCCGGCGATTATGCCGCCCACGGCGACGACGACGTCAAGCTGGCTGTTCATCGACACCTTGCCAGCATATGCCTCATCAACCATTACTCCATAGGTCGGCTTGTCGAGCGGAAGTATGTCGGGGTTGTAGACGATCTGCGAGAAACCAAAATCCCAGGGCATCATGTAGTGTTCGCCATCGATCACCATACCCTTTGCGCTGAATAGTTCGGGCATGATTTCGCCCCAACGTTCGATACGCTTCGTATCGATTGGCTTGATAGCGCCGGCGTCCTTCCAACGGCGGATGCTTGCGGTGCAAGGGTGCGACAAATCCGGATTGAAACCGGCCAAGATCTTCTGAAGCGCCTCCTCTTCGTCGGAGAAGAATGAGTAACTTGGCGAGCCACTGTACTTCTTAGCGTACTCAGGGTGAAACTCAGGGGCTTCGTATCCGTTCCACTCCAAGATCGTGAGATTCGGGGTCGCCTCCGCCTCTGCATCCCGCGTGACCAGTGGCATCGCCACCATCGTTAACCCAGCGCCCGCCATGAGCTTTCCCAACTCACGCCGTGTCAGCGCGCCTGCCGCTAGATATCCGGCAGTCGCCGTCTCAGGCGGTTGTTCGAGCATAACGCGGCCGTGGATTGACGACATAGTCATTGATCACGTCTCGGGGACGATAGAGCGCATCGAGATTTAAAAGCTCATCCGCATCGAGTGTCAAGTCCAATGCTCGAAGCGCATCAACAAGCTGTTCACCAGAACTAGCGCCGATGATAGGGCAGCAGATGTTCGAGCTCTGATTGACCCAAGCAAGTGCGACCTGCGAGGTGGAGACCTTGCGTCGATCGGCAATCGCTGTTGCAGAAGCCACGATCGCTTGATCAACTTCATCGCCATAAAACTGGTGATGATACTGATCATCGGTCGACCGTCGGCCCTTCCTGTTAGCCAACCAGCCGCGCGCCAAAGGGCTGAAGCCAGTTACAGCAATACCGTGCTTGAGGCAATACGGGATCATCTCACGCTCCTCTTCTCGATATAGCAGATTGTACTGGCACTGCATGTTGATGAACGGCGTCCAGTTGTTACGGCACGCTATGTGGTTCATCTCGGCGAACTGCCACGCAAACATCGTCGAAGCGCCGAGATAGAGGACTTTCCCTACTCTTACCACATCGTTCAACGCCGACATCGTCTCCTCGACCGACGTCGCCGCGTCGAAGGCGTGGATGACCAGAATGTCAATATAGTCCGTACCCATTCGGGTTAAGCTGGCATCAACTGACTGTAAGATGTTCTTGCGCGACAGACCCCGATCATTCGGATCGTCACTCATCGGGTAGTATGTCTTTGTTGCAAGGATAAACTGCCTGCGAGGCAGTAGATTGAACAGCGTCTTGCAGACTATCCGTTCACTCTCGCCCAACGAATACCAGTTCGCCGTATCGAAGAAAGTGACTCCACTTTCGACCGCAGTTCGTAGCAACGGAGCGGCATCTCGCTCATCCAAGACCCAAGGTCGCCACCTACTAGAACCGAAGGTCATCGTACCAAGGCAGTACTTGCTTACGGTCAGGCC
>JAPLOT010000511.1 GCA_026400595.1 Alphaproteobacteria bacterium
ACCTCCCGAAGGTCGACCTCGTGGTGGTGCCGGGCGGTTTCTCCTATGGCGACTACCTGCGCTGCGGCGCCATCGCGGCGCGTTCGCCCATCATGTCGGATATCCGCGACAAGTCCGCCAAGGGACTGAAGGTTCTGGGCGTCTGCAACGGCTTCCAGATCATCGCGGAGGCGGGTCTCCTGCCCGGCGCCCTGGTGCGCAATGCGCAGCTGCGCTTCGTCTGCCGCGAAGTGAAGCTGAAGGTGGAGAACAACGCGACCTTCTTCACCAACCGCATGGCCAGGGGCGCCATCGTCTCCTGCCCCGTGGCCCATGGCGAAGGCAACTACATCTGCGACGCCGAGACCCTGAAGCGCCTCGAAGGCGAGAACCGGGTCGTGTTCCGCTATGCCGAGGGCAGCAATCCCAACGGCGCGATGAACGACATCGCCGGAATCGCCAACCAGACCGGCACGGTGATCGGCATGATGCCGCATCCCGAGAACATGATCGAACCCCTGCACGGCAAGACCGACTGCCGTCCGCTCTTCGAGAGCCTGCTGGCGGCCTGACGCCTTCAATCCAACTCAAATTCGGCGCGGATCGATAATCGCGTCTTCACTGTCTTCGCCGTTAATCTTGGATTAACGCAAGCACATCGGGTCATATAGGGTTACTGCCACGTTAGTGGAAAGTGTCACCAAATGGTTAGGACGGGATCATGACCAATATCTTCAAATCGCTTCTCACCAAGAAGAAGGGCCCTTCGCCCGAGGAAGCCGAGGCGCTGGACCGCGCGACCAAGGTGCTGCAGTGGCGGGTCGAGCAGATCACCCGCGTCCAGCCCGCCGAGACGGCCCAGAAGCGGGTCGCCTGAAGGCCCGGATTGTCCACACCGCGCGCCGCAATGGGCATTTGAGATTCGCGGGGCGAGGCGCTAAAGCCTCCCCCCATGACGCTTCCCAACGACATCAGGATCACCCCCGAACTGGTCAAGAGCCATGGGCTCAAGCCTGACGAATACGACCGCTTCGTCACGCTTCTCGGGCGCGAGCCGACGCTGACCGAACTCGGCATCTGCTCGGCCATGTGGAACGAGCACTGCTCCTACAAATCCTCGAAGAAATGGCTCAAGACCATGCCGACCAAGGGTCCGCGGGTCATCCAGGGCCCGGGCGAGAATGCCGGCGTGATCGACATCGGCGACGGCGATGCCATCGTCTTCAAGATGGAAAGCCACAACCACCCCTCCTTCATCGAGCCCTACCAGGGCGCGGCCACCGGCGTCGGCGGCATCCTGCGCGACGTCTTCACCATGGGGGCAAGGCCCATCGCCGCGATGAACGCACTCCGCTTCGGCGAGCCTTCGCACCCCAGGACGCGGCACCTTGTCTCCGGCGTGGTGCATGGCATCGGCGGCTACGGCAACAGCTTCGGCGTGCCGACCATCGGCGGCGAGGTGAACTTCCATCCGCGCTACAACGGCAACATCCTCGTCAATGCCATGGCCGTGGGCCTCGCCCGCGCCGACTCGATCTTCTATTCCAAAGCCAAGGGCGTGGGCCTCCCGGTGGTCTATCTCGGCGCCAAGACCGGCCGCGACGGCATCCATGGCGCCACCATGGCCTCGGCGGAATTCGACGACAAGGCCGAGGAGAAGCGCCCGACGGTGCAGGTGGGCGATCCCTTCACGGAGAAATGCCTGCTGGAAGCCTGCCTCGAGCTCATGGCCTCGGGAGCCGTCATCGCCATCCAGGACATGGGTGCCGCGGGCCTCACCTCTTCCGCCGTCGAGATGGGCGCCAAGGGCGATCTCGGCATCGAACTCGACCTCGACAAGGTCCCCTGCCGCGAGGAGGGAATGACGGCCTATGAAATGATGCTGTCGGAAAGCCAGGAGCGCATGCTCATGGTGCTGCGCCCCGAGCAGGAGAAGGAGGCCGAGGCCATCTTCCACAAATGGGGCCTCGACTTCGCCATCGTCGGCAAGACCACCGACACGCTGCGCTTCGTCATCAAGCATGAGGGCGAGGTGAAGGCCGACCTTCCCATCAAGCAGATGGGCGATCAGGCGCCGGAATATGACCGCCCCTGGGTCGAACCGAAGAAGCTTCCGCTGCTCACCGATGTCCCTGCCCCGAACGACCTGGCGGCGGCGATCCTCCGGATCGTCGGATCGCCCGACATGTGCTCGCGGCGCTGGGTGTGGGAGCAGTACGACCATCTCATCCAGTCCAACACCGCACAGATCCCCGGCGGCGATGCCGGCGTGGTGCGCATCCGCGGCAACAAGGCCATCGCGGTCGCAACCGACGTCACGCCGCGCTACGTCGAGGCCGATCCCTTCGAGGGCGGCAAGCAGGCGGTTGCCGAATGCTGGCGCAACCTCACAGCCGTGGGGTCGCTCCCCATCGCGATCACCGACAATCTGAACTTCGGCAATCCGGAACGCCCCGAGATCATGGGGCAGTTCGTCAAGGCCATCGAGGGCATCTCGGCGGCCTGCCGGGCGCTCGACTTCCCGGTCGTCTCCGGCAATGTCTCGCTCTACAACGAGACCAATGGCCAGGGCATCCTGCCGACGCCCGCCATCGGTGGAATCGGGCTGCTTGAAGACCTGACCAAGATGGCCACGCTGGCCTTCAAGTCCGCCAGCGACGACATCCTGCTGATCGGCGGCCATGGCACGCATCTGGGCCAATCCATCTATCTCCGCGAAGTCCTCGGACGCGAAGAGGGAGCCCCGCCGCCGGTCGACCTCGCCATCGAGAAGCGCAATGGCGACTTCGTGCGGAACCTGATCAACACCTCGCAAGTTTCTGCCGTGCATGACGTTTCAGACGGCGGACTGGGCCTCGCCGTGATCGAGATGTCGCTTGCTTCGGGGCTGGGCGCCAGCTTGCAGCCGCTGACCCACGAACAGCTCTTCGGCGAGGACCAGGCGCGCTATGTCGTGACCTGCGCACCTTCCGCGACAGCGGCGATCGCGGCGGCCGCAGGCAAGGCCGGCATCGCCGTGGACCGGATCGGCCATGTGACGGCCGACGCCACGTTGAACATCGCCGGAGGGCCCTCTATATCTCTCGATCAACTCCGCTCTGCCCATGAAGGCTGGTTCCCGGCCTACATGTCAGGGGAACTGTAGGAACACGATATGGCAATGTCCGCCGCCGACATCGAGCGCTTCATCAAGGAGGCGCTGCCGGATGCGAAGGTCGAGATCCGCGATCTCGCGGGCGATGGCGACCACTATGCAGCCAATGTGATCTCCGCCGCCTTCAAGGGCAAATCGCGGGTGCAGCAGCACCAGATGGTCTATGCCGCCCTGAAGGGCCGCATGGGTGGCGAACTCCATGCCCTTGCACTCCAGACCAGCACACCAGAGGACTGACCGATGACCGACATCAACACCTGGATCGACAATGAAGTGAAGAGCAACGACGTTGTCCTCTTCATGAAGGGCACGCCCGACATGCCCATGTGCGGCTTCTCGGGCCGCGCCACCCAAATCCTCAATCACCTTGGCGTGCCCTTCAAGGGCGTCAACGTCCTCGACTCGGACGACCTGCGCCAGGGCATCAAGAACTACACGAACTGGCCCACCATTCCGCAGCTTTACGTGAAGGGCGAGTTCGTCGGCGGTTCGGACATCATGATGGAGATGTTCCAGTCCGGCGAACTCAAGACCCTGATGACCGAGAAGGGCCTGGGCTGAACGCAGGATCCCAGATTGCGGCAAGGCCGGGCCCTGTGCTCGGCCTTTCTGTTTGTCACGCGTGTGGAGTGAGTTGGGTCAAAGCGCCGTTTCATTTCCCTCCCCCTTGTGGGGAGGGATAAAGGGTGGGGGTCGCTCCGAACTCGGACCTCTGCGTTCGTTGTTCTTCTGACACGTCTCCAGACCCCCACCCCAGCCCTCCCCACAAGGGGGAGGGAGAAGCTGCAGTCCAACCTAACGCCATGACAGCTGGGCTTGCCCGTGGCCGCATGCCTCATCCGCAGGCCAGCCGATTGACCGGGGCGTGGCATTCGGGCACCCATGGATCCCTCATCCGGATTCCCCATGGACAGCCTCAAGACCCGCGCCATTCTTGCCCTCCTGCTGACCATGGTTTTCTGGGGATCGGCAGCGGTCTTCATGCGCACGCTGGCGCTGGCGCTGACGCCCGAGAATTCGCTGGCGCTGCGCT
>JAPLOT010000233.1 GCA_026400595.1 Alphaproteobacteria bacterium
GGCGTAGGGCGTGAAACTGACCGCCAATACCGTATCCCTTGGCGTGGCGAAGGACATCTGCTCGGCCGCCATGCCGCCGACCGCATCGATCAGGATGGCCCGCACGCCCAGCTTGCCGAAAGCATAAGCCATGTAGGATGCGATCGGAAAGGACCGGCGCAGGCCGACGAGGTAAAGCGTCTGCGCCTTGGACAGCATGTCCACGGCCTTGTCGAGCTGCCGAGGGTCGAGCCTCTCGCGCAGCGATGCGATCGACTGCTCGGCGGCATCACTGAAGCCGTGGAACACGGCGTTTGGCTTGGAGCTGGCAGCCGCGTGTGCACGCAGCTGGGCGATGCGCTCGTCATAGTTGAGAACGCGGTCGCGCAGCCGCGCCCGGAAGACCTCCTGCATCTCCGAGAAACCCTGATAGCCAAGGGCCTGTGAGAAGCGCACCAGGGTGGAGGGCTGCACTTCGGCTTGTTCGGCGATGCTCGAGACGGTGCCGAAGGCGATCTCGTCGGGGTGTTCCAGCGCGAAGCTGGCGATCTGGGTCAGCCGCCGCGGCAGGTCGCCGGCCCGTTCCGCGATCAGGCTCTTCAGCCCGGCGAAATCCCGTGGTGGCCCATCGGCCGGGGTCATGGTCTGCTCCATCAAGGCAAGCGGAGGTCGATGAACTGTCTATTCCATTTTTCCTGCCGATGGAATTGAAAGTCGTGGCTGACGCCCGCCTCAGCCTTCGTCCCAGCCGCGGCTGCGGCGCGATACCCCCGAAATCGGCGGCCGCCGACGGTCGCCGCCGCCGCTGCCGTCGGCGGAGAGCGCCCGCCGGATGCGGCGCAGGAGAACGGCTTTCGCCTTCTCGTCCGCCGCCCGGGAGACGGCCTCCTGGATGTCGAGGACGATGTCGGCCAGTTCGTTGCTGCTGTCGAGGCGCGCGACCATTGCCGGGTCGATGCGTGGACGGGTCTCGGCCGCGAGGAAGGCGCAAGCCTCGCCGGAGAGTTCATAGACATCGTCGAGCCGTGGCCGGACGATGCAGTCCCGGGCAATGTCCAGCGTGTGGAGATCGGCTTCCAGATCGATCTGCGCCTGCTCCTCGCCGTGCGTGAGGAAGATGCTGCGGCTGATCGGCAGGCGTTCCTTCACCCATTGCACCAGCTCGGGTCCATCGGCATGGCCCGAGTAGTCCTCGATCCTGCGGATCGCCGCCTTCACCGAAATGACCTCGCCCATGATGGTGACGGTCTTGGCGCCATTCTCGAGGATGCTGCCGAGCGAGCCCTGCGCCTGGAAGCCGGCCAGCAGCACGGTGGTCGAAGGCTGCCAGAGATGGTTCTTCAGGTGATGTCGGATGCGGCCGGCCTCGCACATGCCGCTGGCGGCAACGATGATGCGGAAGCCGGTGAAGCGCGCCAGCGCCTTGGAGTCTTCGACGCTCTCGGTCGACCTTACGATGTCGGAGTTGAAGGCGCGCGACAACGCCTCGCCGTTCTGCAGCTCGCGCGCATGCTTGGTGAAGATGCGCGTGGCTTTGCTGGCCAGTGGCGAGTCGATGAAGATGTTGGCGCGCGGCACCGCACCCTGTTCCATCAGTGCCACGAGATCGGTGACGATTTCCTGCGTACGCTCCACTGCAAAGGACGGAATGAGCAGCGCACCCTTGCGCTTGGCCGCGTCATTGACCTCGGCGGCGAGCAGTGCGCGGCGTGCCGCTTCGGAACGCTCGAAGCGGTCGCGGCCGCCATAGGTCGATTCGCAAATCACGAAGTCGACGCCAACGGGCGCTTCCGGGTCCTGCTCCAGCATCTTGTTGTCGGGGCCGATGTCGCCGGAGAAAAGGAGGCGGAGCGGCTTGCCGCCGTCGCGCGCCACCTCGATCTCGACCGAGGCGGACCCCAGAAGATGCCCGGCGTTCCAGAACCGCGCGCGGATGCCCGGCACCGGCTCGAACCACATTTCATAGGCCGTATTGGTGAAGCTCTCGAGCGCCTTGGTGGCATCCTCGAGCGTATAGATGGGGTCGACCTCTTCCTCGCCGCGCTTGCGGCGCCGCTCGTTGAGCTGCCGCACTTCCATTTCCTGGATGTATCCGGAATCAGGCAGCATGATGCTGCAGAGGTCGACGGTCGGCGGCGTGCAGTGGATCCTGCCGCCGAAGCCGGCCTTCACCAGCTTCGGAATGAGGCCCGAATGATCGATGTGCGCGTGCGTGAGGATCATGGCGTTGACCCGGCCTGCGTCGAAAGGGAAGGGCCGGTAGTTGAGTTCGCGCTCGGTCTTCGATCCCTGGAACATGCCGCAGTCGATCAGCAGCTGCTGGCTGCCGGCCTCGAGCAGGTAGCAGGAACCGGTGACGGTGCGGGCGGCACCATGGAAGCGCAGGCGGATGGACATGGCTTACTCCTTGGGCACAGCGAGGCCGCGGCGCATCAGTTCGGCCCAGGCCTCCTGCGGGCTGTCGGCAAAGCCGAAGAGATCGAGGTCGGCCCGGTTGATCATGCGCGTCTCGGCAAGATGCTGGAAGTTGATCGTCTTCTTCCAGAAAGCGGAATCATAGAGCACCACGGGGAGCGCGTCGTCCATCTTTCCGGTCTGGCGCAACGTCAGGATCTCGAAGAGCTCGTCCATGGTGCCGAAGCCGCCGGGGAAGACCACCAGGGCCGACGCCCGCATGGCGAAGTGCATCTTGCGCATGGCGAAGTAGTGGAAGCGGAAGGTGAGATCGGGGGTGGAATAGGCATTGGGTTCCTGTTCCATGGGCAGCGTGATGTTGAAGCCGATGGACGGCGCCCCGGCGTCGAGGGCGCCGCGGTTGGCGGCCTCCATGATGCCCGGGCCGCCGCCTGTGGCGATCACATTGCTCCGCATGGCATGATGGACATGCTTGGCGCCGCCCTCGAGCGACACGATGCGGGCCAGTTCGCGCGCCGCCTCGTACCAGCCCGAGCCATCGCCCTCGCTGACGCGGGCGGAGCCGAAGACCACCACCGTGGTAGCCACGCCCCAGCGCCGCAGATGTTCTTCGGCCTTCTGGTACTCGAGCTGGAAGCGCAGGCCGCGGGTGGTGTCGCCAAGCAGGAAGTCGATGTCCATGGCCGGCAGCCGGTAGGCCGGTGCGGCCATCTGGGCCTTGTTCGATGCGGTCACGATGCGTGAGTTCTCCTTGCGGGGCGGGGTCTCCGGGATAGGGCCATGACAAGCCGCAATCAAGAGGGCTAAGCTTGGGCGGCAGCCACAGTTCGGGACTCCATGAATGGCCGATATCTCCTCCTTTGCCGCCACCTTTGCCGCAGCGCCGGGAAAGGCGTTCAAACTCTCCAGCCGGGATCCGCGCGATCAGTCGGCCTTTGCCGACAAGAACAAGGCCAAGGCCCAGACGGCCGAGGACGCGGCCGCCATAGACGCGTTGCAGGACCGTCTCTTCGCCGAGGGCAAGAGGGCCCTGCTGGTGGTGCTGCAGGGCATCGACTGCTCCGGCAAGGATGGAACGGTGCGCGCCGTCTTCAACAGTTGCGGACCGATCGGCGTGAAGGTCCATCCCTTCAAGGCGCCGACGCCGCCGGAACTCGCGCATGACTATCTGTGGCGCGTGCACAAGGCCTGCCCCGAACGCGGCATGATCGGCATCTTCAACCGCTCGCACTACGAAGACGTGCTGGTGGTAAAGGTCCGCAAATTCGCCAGCCCGGACGCGATCGAGCGTCGCTACGCAGAGATCAACCAGTTCGAGAAGATGCTGACCGACAATGGCACGGTCATCCTGAAGTTCATGCTTCATATCTCGAAGCAGGAACAGGCCGCGCGACTGCAGGAGCGCATCGACAATCCCGACAAGCGCTGGAAGTTCAATCCCGACGACCTCGAGGACCGCGCCCTGTGGGACGACTACATGGCGGCCTACGAGACCGCCATCGAACGCTGCTCCACCCCGCACGCACCGTGGCATGTCATACCAGCGGACCGCAACTGGGTGCGCAATGCCGCCGTCGCGCGCATCGTGCGCGAGACGCTGGAGAAGATCGACCCGCAGTACCCGGCGCCGAAGGGCTGGGATCCCAAGACGGTCAAGGTGGTCTGACATGGAGCTTGGATTGAAGGGCAGGCGCGCGCTCGTCACCGGCGGAACGCGCGGCATCGGCCGGGCCATCGCCTTCGCGCTGGCGGCGGAGGGCGTCGATGTCGGCATCTGCGCGCGCGACGGGGCGGCGGTGAGCGCGACCGTGGCGGAGCTCAAGGCAAAGGGCGTTCGCGCAGCTGGCCGCGGGCTGGATGTGGCCGATGCGACGGCGCTCACGGCCTGGGTGACGGAGACGGCGCAGGGCTTCGGCGGCCTCGACATCCTGGTGGCCAATACCAGCGCCATGGCCGAGGGCGCGACTGAAACGGAGTTCCGCAAGGCCTTCGAGGTCGACGTGCTGCATACGCTGAATGCGGTGACGGCGGCGATGCCCTTCCTCGAAACATCCAGGGGCGGCTCGATCGTCGCCATCTCCTCCATCTCGGGATCGGAGGACTACGGCTACGAGGGCGTGTCCTACGGCGCCATGAAGGCGGCGCTGCTCTTCTACATGAAGTCGCTGGCCCGGCATGTTGCGCCGAAGGGCATCCGCGCCAATGTCGTTTCTCCTGGCACCACTTACTTCACCGGCGGCTTCTGGCATGAGGTGGAGATCAGGGATCCGAAGGGCTTCGCCGCAACCATCGCGGAAAATCCCACCGGCCGCATGGCAAGGCCGGAGGAAGTGGCAAATGCCGTGGTCTTCCTCGCCAGCGATGCGGCGAGCTTCGTCTCGGGCACCAATCTCGTGGTCGACGGCACGCTGACCCGGCGCATCCAGCTTTAGGCCTGGGCGAGGAAAGCCTCGACGTCCTCCTTCGTCGGCGCCGCGGCCGAGGCGCCCTTGCGCGTCGTCGACAGCGCACCGCAGGCCGCAGCATAGCGCAGCGCGTCGAGAAGGGGCATGCCGCTTTCGAGCGCGTGACCCAGCCCGCCGTTGAAGCTGTCGCCGGCGGCGACCGTGTCGATGGCATTGACCTTGAAGGCGGGCAGGATGGTCTCCGCACCTTCGCTGGCGACTGCAAGGCCGCGGCTGCCGAGCTTCACCACGGCCGTGGCGACGCCGCGGGCGCGCAGTTCCCTGGCGGCCTTCAGCCCATCCTCCAGGCTCTTCGGCTGCCAGCCGAGGATGAGGCCCGCTTCCGTCTCGTTCGGCGTGATGATGTCGACGGCCTTGAGAATCTCGAGCGTCAACCCATCCTTCGGCGCGGGCGCCGGATCGAGAATGACGATGCCGCCATTCTGGCGCACGATCTCCGCCGCCTTGAGCGATGCCGCGAGCGGCACCTCGAGCTGCAGCAGCAGGACCTTCGCAGACTCGAGTGCGACGCGCCCGCGTTCGACATCGCTCGCGTCGATGGCGAAATTGCTGCCGGCCACGATCGAGATGATGTTCTCGCCGCCCTCGCCCACCTTGATTATGGCAATGCCGGTGGCGCCCTCGGGATCGCGGCGGATGAGGCCGAGATCCATGCCATAGGCGGCAAGCTCGCGCTCTGCCGCCTTGCCAAAATCATCCGCGCCGATGCGCCCGATGAAGCGGACGTCCGAGCCCAGCTTGCGCGCCGCCACCGCCTGGTTGGCGCCCTTGCCGCCCAGGCCCAGCTTGTAGTCATGGCCGTGCAGCGTCTCGCCCGGGCGCGGCAGCCGGTCGAGATAGGCGGTGATGTCGATGTTGATGCTGCCGAAGACGCAGACCGTCATCAGCTGTTCCTCTTGCGCGCCGCCAGCGTGCGCAGGCGCAGCGCATTGAGGCGGATGAAGCCGGCTGCATCCTTCTGGTCATAGGCGCCGCGGTCGTCCTCGAAGGTGACCAGTGCGTCGGAGTAGAGCGACTTCGGACTCTTGCGGCCCACCACGATGACGTTGCCCTTGTAGAGCTTGAGGCGCACCACGCCCTCGACATGTTCCTGGCTCTTGTCGATCATCGCCTGCAGCATCTCGCGCTCGGGCGAGAACCAGAAGCCGTAGTAGACGAGCTCGGCATATTTGGTGATGAAGCTGTCCTTGAGATGGGCCGCCTCGCGGTCGAGCGTGATCGACTCGATGGCGCGATGCGCGGTGAGCAGGATGGTGCCGCCGGGCGTCTCGTAGACGCCGCGCGACTTCATGCCGACGAAGCGGTTCTCCACGAGATCGAGACGGCCGATGCCATTGTCATGGCCCAGCCGGTTGAGTTCGGTGAAGAGCACGGCCGGCGACATGGGCTTGCCGTCGATGGCGACGGGATCGCCATTCCTGAAGCCGATCTCCACATAGGTCGCCGTGTCGGGCGCGTCCTCCGGCGCGATGGTGCGCTGGTAGACATAGGGCGGCGGCTCCACCCACGGGTCCTCCAGAACCTTTCCTTCCGAAGAGGAGTGCAGCAGGTTGGCGTCGACCGAGAAGGGCGCCTCGCCGCGCTTGTCCTTGGCCACAGGGATCTGGTGCGCCTCGGCGAAGGCGATAAGGTCGGTGCGGCTCTTGAAGTCCCATTCGCGCCAGGGCGCGATCACCTTGATGTCGGGATTCAGCGCATAGGCGGTGAGTTCGAAGCGCACCTGGTCATTGCCCTTGCCGGTGGCGCCATGGGCCACGGCATCGGCGCCGGTGTCGCGGGCGATCTCGATCAGGCGCTTGGCGATCAGCGGCCGGGCGATCGAGGTGCCGAGCAGATAGACGCCCTCATAGACCGCATTGGCGCGGAACATGGGGAAGACGAAATCGCGGATGAACTCCTCGCGCAGGTCCTCGACATAGATCTCCTTGATGCCCAGCATCTCGGCCTTCTTGCGTGCCGGCTCCAGCTCGCCGCCCTGGCCCAGGTCGGCGGTGAAGGTCACGACCTCGGCGCCATATTCGGTCTGCAGCCACTTCAGGATGATTGAGGTATCGAGGCCGCCCGAATAGGCGAGGACGACTTTTTTGATCTTCTGCTTGGCCATCGGCGGACCCCTTCTCAAACGAAGCCCCTGCGTGGCGCCGGGGTGGACTGGGCGGGCCGTTCGGATGATTTGGTGGCGGCCCGTCGTGATTTCATGCGCGGCGTATCATGCCCAAGCGGCGCTCCGCAAGGGCGGGAGCTTTAGCGCCAGGGCGGATCCGGCGGCGGCTGATGGCCGCCGGCGTCGCGGCCGGTGACGATGCCGTAGAAGCCGCCGAGAAAGAGGCCGACAATGGCGGCAGGGACGAGGCCATCCTGAAAACCCTTTGGCCCCATCATGATGTCGAAGCGCAGGCTGAGCAGGACATCGGCGCCGAGAAAGGGCGCCGCCCCCGCCACGAGATAATAGGCAAGCGCGCGGATGCGCAGGCGCTCGCCCAGGAGGCAGAGAAGGGTCATGCCAAGGGCAGCCGCCGCGAAGATCCCGTAGACCTGTCCGGCGCGCTGAGCGGCGATGGCAAAGTACCAGACGACGAGTGCTGCCATGCCGAAGGCCGTGCCGGCAATGAGCAGGAGGCCGAGGGCCAGCCTTGCGGCCTGGCGCATCAGGCGCCAGCGTCGAGGGCCATCCGTTCCTTCGCCCGCAACTTCTGGCTTTCGCTCTTCAATTGCCCGCAGGCCGCCATGATGTCGCGGCCACGTGGCGTCCTGACCGGCGAGGCGTAGCCGGCACGGTTGAGCAACTCGGCGAAGGCCTCGATGGTGTCCCAGTCGCTGCATTCGTATTGGGTGCCGGGCCAGGGATTGAAGGGGATGAGATTGACCTTTGCGGGGATGCCCTTGAGCAGCTGCACCAGCCGCTTGGCATCGGCCAGCGAGTCGTTCACGCCCTTCAGCATCACATATTCGAAGGTGATGCGGCGGGCATTCGACAGGCCAGGATAGTTGCGGCAGGCTTGCAGCAGGTCCTTGATCGGATACTTCCTGTTGAGTGGCACCAGCTTGTCCCGGATCTCGTCGGTGGTGCCGTGCAGCGAGATGGCCAGCATGGTGCCGATCTCTTCGCCGGCCCGCGGGATCTCCGGCACGACGCCCGAGGTCGAGAGCGTGATGCGGCGCTTGGACAGCGATATGCCTTCGCCGTCTGAGACGATCTCCATGGCGTCCTTCACGTTGTCGAAATTGTAGAGCGGCTCGCCCATGCCCATGAGCACGATGTTGGTGATGTAGCGGCCGCCCAGCGGCGGGGATGGATTGGCCTCGATGTCGCCGGGCCAGTCCCCGATGCGGTCACGCGCCGTCATGACCTGGGCCACGATCTCGCCGGCATTCAGGTTACGCACCAGCTTCTGGGTTCCGGTGTGGCAGAAGGTGCAGGTCAGGGTGCAGCCCACCTGCGAGGAGATGCAGAGCGTGCCGCGGTCCTCTTCCGGAATATAGACCATCTCGATCTCGTGGCGGGCGCCGCGCGCGTCGGGCGCCAGGCGCAGGAGCCACTTGCGGGTTCCGTCATTCGAGACCTGCTCGGTCACGATCTCGGGGCGGCCGATGACGAAGGCCTCCTGGAGACGTTCGCGCAGGTCGCGCGATATGTTGGTCATCTCGGCAAAATCCTGCACGCCGCGATGGTAGATCCAGTGCCAGATCTGCCCGGCTCGCATGCGGCGCTGCTTCTCGGGCACGCCGGCGCGGCCCAGGGCCTCGGCCAATCCGCTGCGGGTCAGGCCGATCAGCGTGGGCCGCGGGTCGTTCGGGATATAGCGCGGCGGCGCTTCGAGGGTATTGAGAATGGTCGTCATGCGCGGCGCCATAGCACAGGACGGCGCCGGGAAACAGCCTGGTCTATTTGCAGGCGTCGTCGATCTTGGCCAGGGCGGCGGAGATGCCTTCGAGCGAGTAGGTGTCGGTGGTGGCCGTGCCGCGCCAGGAGGTGCCGGAGATCTTCAGCACCTTGCCGTTCTTCATCGCCGAGACGATCTTCTTCTCGGTCTCCGGCTTGTCGGCCCAGGCACCATCGGCATTGGTGAAGAGCTCGAAGCTGGCGTCGTCAACCGTCAGCTTGGCGATCGATTCCTTCTTGAAGGGATAGCCGATGATGGTGGAGATCTCCCCGCGCACCTTGCGGCCCGGCATGTGGGTCACCAGCAGGAAAGCGGGGTCGCGCTTGGCGTTCTTGGGCTCGCTGGACTTGGGCCGGGACGAGACGTAGCAGACCTTGGTGTCCTTGGCCTTGTAGGTATAGGCCGCCCAGTCCGAGAACTCGCCCAGAAGCTCGGGGTCGGTTCCCTGGGCCAGGGCCACGCCTGTGCCGAAAGTCATGACCATGAGTGCTGCTGCGCCAAGCTGACGTGAAAGAATCATGTTTTGATCCTAACCCCTCGTTGCCACGAAATCCATGCTTGCCAGATGCTTCAAGAATCCGGCCCAAATGCGGCGGGCTTGACCACATTGATTATTGCAGCGCAAAAACCGCTGGGATAGGACCAACGTAGCCGTTCCGGCGAGGGAGAACCTGCACATGGCAGCAGTCGAAAGCGGACATCCGGCAGGTGCTGTGGTCAGCCATCTGAGCGACCACCTGATCCAGGCCTCGCGGGCGGCGGACCTCGTCTTCGCCAAGGCACGTGCACATGTTGCGGCACGCGTCATGCCGGGCGGCAAGATATCGGGCAAGATCCTCGACCGCGAACAACACGCGGCGCATGGACTGGCCTGGCTCGCCACCTATGCCGCCGTGCTGCGCGAGCTGGCACAATATGCCGAGCGTCTCACCGCAGCCGGCCGTTTCGGGGAGACCGAACAGCTCACCGCCCAGATTGCCGCGGGCGAATATCTGAACCAGATCGCCGGCGGAATCCCGATGAACCAAGGCGAGTTTGTCCGGCTTCAGGACCTCGGGCTCAGCCGCAGCGATGCCGCACCACTGCATGACTGCGTGCTGGCCCAGCGCGGCAATACCGCCGAAGCCCGCGCCCGGCTGACTGATCGGATCACCGATGGACAGTTCGCCGACAGCGGACTGGACGACACGCTGGCGGATATCGCCCAGACCATGCGCCGCTTCGTGCAGGACAAGGTGGCGCCGCATGCCCATGACTGGCACCGCCGCAATGCCTATGTGCCTTTGGAAATCGTGCAGGAACTGGCCGAGCTCGGCGTCTTCTCTCTGACCCTGCCGGAGGAATTTGGCGGATTGGGCCTGTCGAAGGAGTCCATGTGCGTGGTGTCCGAAGAGCTGTCGCGCGGCTGGATCGCGGTGGGCTCGCTCGGTACCCGGGCCGAAATCGCCTGCGAGCTGATCCTCTGCGGCGGCACCGAAGAGCAGAAGGCGAAGTGGCTGCCGAAGATCGGCAGCGGCGAGATCCTGCCGACCGCTGTCTTCACCGAGCCCAATACCGGCTCCGACCTTGGCTCGCTGCGGACGCGCGCCGTGCGCCATGGCGATGTCTACAAGGTCACCGGCAACAAGACATGGATCACGCACCCGGTGCGCGCCGATGTGATGACGCTGCTGGTGCGCACCGATCCCGATGAGGCCGGTTATCGCGGCCTGTCCATGTTCCTCGCCGAAAAACCGCGGGGAACCGATGCCGATCCTTTCCCCGCCAAGGGCATGTCGGGTGGCGAGATCGAGGTGCTGGGCTATCGCGGCATGAAGGAATACGAGATCCGCTTCGAGGACTTCGAGGTGAGGGCGGAAAACCTGCTGGGCGGCATCGAGGGCCAGGGCTTCAAGCAGCTGATGCAGACCTTCGAGGCGGCGCGCATCCAGACCGCGGCGCGCGCGGTCGGCGTGGCGCAGAATGCGCTCGATCTCGGTCTCAAGTACGCCAAGGACCGCAACCAGTTCGGCCAGCCCATCATCGCCTTCCCGCGTATCGCCGACAAGCTGGCGCTGATGGCGGCCGAGGTGATGGCCGCACGCCTGCTGACGCTTTTCTCGGCGCGCGAGAAGGATGCCGGGCGGCGCTGCGATCTCGAGGCCGGCATGGCCAAGTTGCTGGGCGCGCGGGTTGCCTGGGCGGCGGCCGACAATGCCCTGCAGATTCACGGCGGCAACGGCTTCGCGCTGGAGTATCCGATCAGCCGCGTGCTGTGCGATGCGCGCATCCTGAACATCTTCGAAGGCGCCGCTGAGATCCAGGCACAGGTCATCGCCCGCCGCCTGCTCGAAGGTGGGAATTGAGCCAGCGCAGCATCCTGATCACCGGCTGCTCCTCGGGCATCGGGCTGGCCTGCGCGCGCGGCATGAAGGCGCGCGGCTGGCGCGTCTTTGCAACCGCGCGCAAGGACGAAGACCTGAAGCGTCTCGCGGAGGAGGGCTTCGAGACGCTCCGGCTGGACTATGTCTTTCCCGAGTCGGTCGCGGCCTGTGCGGCGGAGGTCGGCCGGCTCGCGGGCGGAAGGCTCGATGCCCTGTTCAACAACGGTGCCTATGGCCAGCCCGGCGCGGTGGAGGATCTGCGGCGCGAGGTGCTTGAGGCACAGTTCGCCGCCAATGTCTTCGGCTGGCACCAGCTGACCTGCGCGGTGCTCCCCCTGATACGCGCCAATGGGGGCGGCCGCATCGTGCAGTGCTCGTCCGTGCTCGGACTTGTCGCGCTCAAGTGGCGCGGCGCCTACAATGCCTCGAAGTTTGCCATCGAGGCCCTGTCGGACACGATGCGGCTGGAACTCAGGGGCAGCAACATCTTCGTGTCGCTGATTGAGCCCGGGCCGATCACCAGCCGTTTCACGGAGCATGCGCTGAAAGCCTTCGAGGGCAATATCGATCAGGACAATTCGCACTACCGGCAGGCCTATGAGCGCCAGCGTGCAAGGCTTGGCCGCGGCGGCTCCAACCGCTACAAGCTGGGACCCGAAGCGGTGTTCGAAAAGCTCGTGCATGCGGTGGAGAGCCCCCGGCCAAAGGCGCGCTATTTCGTCACCAAACCCACAACCTACATGTCGATTGCCCGGCGCATCCTGCCGCAGCGCGTTCTCGATCATGTGCTGCACAAGGCGTCCGACCAATGATCCTGACCTATCTGGGCTACATCGCGGTCGGCGCCGTGCTCGTCGTTCTCCTCGCAGGCCTGTGGAACATGTTCCGCGGCGGATCTTCCAACACATCCCAGACCCTGATGCGCTGGCGCGTCATCCTGCAGTTCATCGCCATCGTCATCCTCATGGCCAGTCTGTGGTTTGCCCAGCGCTGAGGGCTTGAAACCGGCGCCGCGCGCATCCATATGACGCTGCGTTTGGGCTTGCGCGGGAGGAGGCCGGAATGGTTCTGACGCAGAAAGAAGCCGGGGTCCGGCGCGATTTCTTTCCGAAGATGAAGCGGGTGCTGGCCAATGTGCCCTTCGCCGAGGACGTGGTCGCGGCCTATTTCTGCGCTTTCGATCCGGCCACGCCGATGCGCGCCAAGACCATCCTGATCGGCGCGCTCGCCTATTTCATCCTGCCGCTGGATGTGGTGCCCGACTTCGTGCTGGGCCTCGGCTTCACTGACGACATGGCGGTGCTGCTGGCGGCGGTAAACGTGGTGCGGGTGCATCTTCACCAGCGCCATCGCGACAAGGCTCGCGATACGCTGGACCGCATGCGGCAGGGAGATCCGGCAGCGGTTTGAGAGGCCGGCGTCTTGCAAGGCCGCCCGGTGATGCCCACATATCGTGTTGGCATTCGCAGGCCGGGTCCGGCCGGATTTTGAAAGGTTCAGCATGTTCGATCCCAAGAAGCTTCTGGAGCAGTTCCTCGGCGGCAATGCTCCCGGAACCGGCCAGAAGGGCCTGTCACCCGACCTGATCAAGGGCCTAGCGGGCGGCGCCGCCGCGGGCGGGCTTGCCGGCATTCTCCTGGGCGGCAAGTCGACCAAGAAACTGGCCAAGACCGCGCTGAAGGTGGGCGGTACCGCCGCACTGGCGGGCCTTGCCTACAAGGCCTACAATGACTGGCAGGCCTCGAAGCAACCCTCTGCTCCCGAAGCGCCGAACATGAAGGACATCACGCCGCGGCCCGAGGGAACGCCCTTCCTGCCGCGCATCGAACGCGAGCGCGACACCCAGAGCCTGGCACTCCTCACCGCGATGATCGCCGCGGCCAAGGCCGATGGCCACATCGACGCTCAGGAGCAGCAGAAGATCTTCGGCAAGCTCGACGAGATGGACCTCGACACCGAGTCGAAGGCCTTCATCATGGACGAATTGCGCAAGCCCCTGAACATCGACCAAGTGGTGGCCGCCGCCACCACGCCGGAGCTGGCGGTCGAAATCTATGCCGCTTCGGTTCTGGCCATCGATCCAGACGATCCGGCCGAACAGGCCTATCTCGCCATGCTGGCCTCACGGCTCAAGCTCGAACCCGGCCTTCGGGCTGCCATCGAGAGAGAAACCGCGAAGGTCTTGGCGTAACGCGTCCCCGTGGGCTATCCAGAGCCCATGGACGATCAGGGCGGCTCTGCGGTTCCAACACTTGCTTCGCTGGCGCGCGAGAGTTTCTACCGGCTCTTCGCCGACGAGGCGATTCCGCTTGCCGGCAACATCGCTTTCCGTTCGCTCTTCTCGGTCTTTCCCTTTCTCATCTTCCTCACAGCGCTCGGCGGCTTCTTCGGCAACGAAGCGCTGGCGCAGAGCATCGTCGACTATCTGCTCAGCGTTGCCCCGGAAGAACTGGTGAAGCCGCTCGCCGGCGAGATCCGCTCCATCCTCACCGTGCCGCGGACCGGCCTGCTCAGCCTCTCGGCGCTGCTCACCATCTGGAGCGCCATGGCCGGCGTCGACAGCGTGCGCGTCGGGCTCAATCGCGCCTATGACCTTCGCGAGGACCGCAGCATCTGGGTGCTCTATCTGCAGAACGTGCTGTTTGTCATCGGCTCGGCGGTGCTGCTGCTGACCGTGGCCCTGCTGTTGGTTTTCGCACCGGTCGGCATCGCCATCATCAATGCCCATGCACCGGAACTGCAGGCCAGTTTCTCGACGCTGGAGCAGGTTCGCCTGCCGATCGCGATCTTTCTTCTCACCGCCGGGCTGCTGATATGCCATCGCGTGCTGCCGGCCAAGCAGCTGCGCGTGCTGGAGGTGCTTCCCGGTGTGATCCTCACCGTGATCGTCTGGATCGCGCTGTCCAGCGCCTTCTCTTACTACCTCGTGAACTTCAACACCTTCGCTTCGACCTATGCGTCTCTGTCGGGGCTCTTCGCCATGATGTTCTTTCTCTACCTTGCGGCGCTGGTGCTCATCCTCGGCGGCGAGGTGAACCGGGTGATCGAAGTCCGCCGTGCAAGCCGGATCGAGCGCAACGACGAAGTGTGAGCTATCCCATCGCGCGCAGCTCGCGGCGCAATGAATCCTTTTCTTCTCTCGACAGGCTGCGCCAGTCGCGATCCTGAAGACCGGCCGCAAGGGCCCAGAGCAGATTGAGCGAGACCTTGCCACGCTGCAGCTGTCTGACACGCCGATAGGCACGGATGGCACCCAGCTGCTGCAAATCGGCCAGCGTGGTCACGCCCGCCTCGGCCAGCATCCGCGCAGACGCTGGCCCGAGGTTGCGCAGCTGCGCCACCGATGCCCTACCTGACGGCGGCCTCGACGGCGTCATCGAAGTTCCGCAGGCCGGTGGTCGGCGCAGAGACCAGCACGGCCATGTTGCCGGGGCGGTGCTCGTTCTTCCACATCTTCATGTGGGCCTTGGGGATGTCGCTCCAGGCATAGACCTCGGACATGCAGGGATCGATGCGCCGGGCCACGACCAGCTTGTTGGCGGCGGCGGCCTGCATGAGATTGGCAAAGTGCGATCCCTGGACCCGCTTCTGGTGCATCCACAAGTAGCGCGCGTCCATGGTGAGATTGAAGCCGGTGGTCCCGGCGCAGATCACCACCATGCCGCCCCGGCGGGTCATGAGCACGGAGACCGGGAAGGTCGACTCGCCGGGATGCTCGACGACCATGTCGACGTTGTTTCCCTTGCCGGTAAAGGCCCAGATGGCCTTGCCGAACTCGCGCGCGTTCTTGAGCCATTCGTTGTAGGCGGGCGTGCCGACCTGGGGCATCTGTCCCCAGCAGTTGAAATTCTTGCGATTGATCACGCCGCGCGCACCGAGCTGCTTGACGAAATCGGTCTTGTCGTCGTCCGAGATCACGCCGATCGCATTGGCGCCGACGGTGGCGATGAGCTGAATCGCCATCGAGCCGAGGCCGCCCGAGGCGCCCCAGACCAGCACGTTCTGGCCCGCGCTCAGCACGTGCGGGCGATGGCCGAAGAGCATGCGGTAGGCCGTGGCAAGCGTGAGCGTGTAGCAGGCTGCCTCCTCCCAGGTCAGGTGCTGGGGCTTGGGCAGCAGCTGGCGGGCCTGGACGCGGGTGAACTGCGCGAAGGATCCGTCCGGGGTTTCGTAGCCCCAGATGCGCTGCGAGTTCGAGAACATGGGGTCGCCGCCATTGCACTCCTCGTCGTCGCCGTCGTCCTGGTTGCAGTGGATGACGACCTCGTCGCCCACCTTCCAGCGCTTCACCTTCGAGCCGACGGCATAGACGATACCCGAGGCATCCGAGCCTGCGATGTGGTAGGGGTTCTTGTGCCCGTCATGCGGCGAGATGGGCTTGCCGAGCGCGGCCCAGATGCCGTTGTAGTTGACCCCGCCGGCCATCACCAGAACCAGGCACTCGTCCTCGCCGATCGACCAGGTGGGAACCACCTCGATCTGCATGGCCGTGTCCGGGGCGCCGTGCCGTTCCTGCCGGATGCACCAAGCATACATGTTTTCCGGCACGTGCCCCATCGGCGGGATCTCGCCGATCTCGTAGAGGTCCTTCACAGGCACATTGGTATTGGCAGGCTTCGCTGCCTTGGCGGTTGCTGTCATGTTTCTCTCCCCTTGAACGGGCAACGTGGCAGAAAGCTAGACGATCTTGCAGTGCAACAAAAGCCCGCTTTCGACAAAGACTGCGTTCTCCGGCAACAGCTCACTAAGTGCCCGAACGGCAGTGGAATTTGACCGTTTGAACAAAACCTGTCATCGTCCGCGGCAATAAGAACAATGCGTCTGGAGGATGCCCCGATGGCAGCAGGCAAGGGCCCCGATATCTCGGGCAAACGGCTCACCAGGCAGGACTACGCGGCGAACTTCGCCGACCTGCACCCGCCCCTCGATGATCATGGGGCCCTGGTCGAAGCCGACCGCTGTTACTTCTGCCACGATGCGCCCTGCATGACGGCCTGCCCAACCTCCATCGACATCCCCATGTTCATCCGCGAGATCCAGGCAGGTCACCCGAAGAGCGCGGCTAGGACGATCTTCGACCAGAACATTCTGGGCGGCATGTGCGCCAGGGTCTGCCCGACCGAAACGCTGTGCGAAGAGGCCTGTGTCCGTGAAGCCGCAGAAGGCAAGCCCGTGAAGATCGGCCAGCTGCAGCGCTATGCCACCGATATCGCCATGCAGGACAAGATCCATCCCTATGTGCGGGCGATGGCGAGCGGCAAGCGCGTGGCGGTTGTCGGCGCCGGCCCGGCCGGATTGGCCTGCGCCCACCGGCTGGCAATGCATGGCCATGATGTCACCATCTACGAGGCGCGCAAGAAATCCGGCGGCCTCAACGAGTATGGTATTGCCGCCTACAAGACGGTCGACAACTTCGCGCAGAAAGAAGTGGACTTCGTGCAAGCGATCGGCGGCATCGCCATCGAGCATGGCAAGGCCTTGGGCAAGAAGCTGAAGCTCGCCGATCTGCAGAAGCAGTATGATGCGGTGTTTCTCGGCATGGGCCTGCAAGGCGTGAATGCCCTGGGCGCCAAGGATGAGGGCTCGGACGGCGTCGTCGATGCGGTCGACTATATCGCCGAGATCCGCCAGGCGAGAGACCTGTCGAAGCTTCCGGTGGGGCGCCGCGTGCTGGTGATTGGCGGCGGCATGACGGCCATCGACGCCGCGGTCCAATCGAAGCTGCTGGGCGCGGAAGACGTGACCATCCTCTATCGCCGCGGCCAGGAGCAGATGAAGGCCAGCCTCTTCGAACAGGATCTGGCCCAGACCAGGGGCGTGAAGATCAAGCATTGGGTCATGCCGAAGAAGGTTCTGATCAAGAAGGGCAAGGCCGTAGGGCTGCGCTGCGAGTACACGGTGGAGAAGAAAGGCAGGCTCGAAGGCACGGGCGAGACCTTCGATCTTCCCGCCGACATGATCTTCAAGGCCATCGGCCAGACCTTCGTCGATGCGGCGGGCGGCGCGCTCGAACTGTCGGGCGGGCGCATGAAGGTTGATGCCGAGCGCCGCACCAGTGTCCGGGGCATCTGGGCCGGCGGCGATTGTGCTGCGGGCGGCAAGGACCTCACGGTTGCGGCAGTCGACGATGGCCGCCGCGCTGCCGAATCCATCAACGCGTTTCTCAAGGCCTGAGGAGAGGGACAATGTCTGATCTTCGTTCCACCTTCGTCGGCATCAAGTCGCCCAATCCTTTCTGGCTGGCTTCGGCGCCGCCGACGGACAAGGAGTACAACGTGGTGCGCGCCTTCAAGGCGGGCTGGGGCGGCGTGGTGTGGAAGACGCTGGGCGAGGACGGCCCACCCATCGTCAACGTGAATGGCCCGCGCTATGGCGCCATCCACGGCGCCGACCGGCGACTGCTGGGGCTCAACAACATCGAGCTGATCACCGACCGCCCGCTCGAGGTCAATTTGCGTGAGATCAAGAAGGTGAAGCGGGAGTGGCCCGACCGCGCCATGATCGTGTCGCTGATGGTGCCGTGCAACGAGGAGGCCTGGAAGGCGATTCTGGCCCGTGTCGAGGAGACCGACTGCGACGGCATCGAACTGAACTTCGGCTGCCCCCATGGCATGAGCGAACGCGGCATGGGGGCTGCCGTGGGGCAGGTGCCGGAGTACATCGAGATGGTGGCGCGCTGGTGCAAGCAGCACTCGCGCATGCCGGTGATCGTCAAGCTCACGCCCAACATCACCGACATCCGCTATCCGGCGCGGGCTGCGCTCAAGGGCGGGGCCGATGCCGTGTCGCTGATCAACACGATCTCGTCGATCGTTTCGGTCGATCTCGACAATTTCGCGCCCATGCCCACCATCGACGGCAAGGGCAGCCATGGCGGCTATTGTGGACCGGCGGTCAAGCCCATCGCGCTCAACATGGTGGCGGAGATCGCGCGCGACAAGGAAACCCACGGGCTTCCCATTTCGGCAATCGGCGGCATCACCACTTGGCGCGATGCGGCGGAATTCATCGCCATGTCCGCCGGCACGGTGCAGGTCTGCACCGCCGCCATGACCTATGGCTTCCGCATCGTCGAGGAAATGAAGTCCGGTCTGGCGCGCTGGATGGACGAGAAAGGCTATGCCACCATCGAGGACTTCCGCGGCCGCGCGGTGCCCAACGTCACCGACTGGCAGTATCTCAATCTCAATTATGTGACCAAGGCGCACATCGACCAGGATCTCTGCATCAAGTGCGGTCGCTGCTATGCCGCCTGCGAAGACACCTCGCATCAGGCGATCATGAAGGAGAAGGATGGTAAACGGCACTTCGAGGTGATCGACGCGGAGTGCGTGGCTTGCAACCTCTGCGTGGAGGTATGTCCGGTGCAGGATTGCATTACCATGGTCCGAATGACCGAAGGAACGGATCCCCGGACTGGCCGGAAGATCGAGCCGTCCTATGCCAATTGGACCACCCACCCGAACAATCCCATGGCGCTGAAGGCCGCGGAGTAGTAAGGCAGGACGGGACGATCCGACGCAGCCCAATTCCGGAAGAGAGACACTACATCTACAACTATGGCAGAAACGGGGGACACAGGCGTCATGCATGGAACAGTCACGTCCATCCTGCCCGATGTGATGCATCGCTGCGATCACTGCTCGGTCCGGCATCAGGCCGTGTGCGGTGCCATGGACGAAGTCCAGATCAAGAAGCTCGCGCAGATCGCCCATCGCAAGAAGGTCAGCGCCGGTCAGACCATCATCTCCGATGAAGAACCGGTCGACTTCTTCGCTAATGTGATCTCGGGTGCCATCAAGCTGACCAAGACCTTGCCCGATGGCCGCCAGCAGATCGTTGGCCTTCTCTTTGCGCCGGATTTTCTTGGACGGGCCTATAGCAAGAACAATCCGTATACGGCGGAAGCGGCGACAGATGTCGAGATCTGCACCTTCCCCAATGCCGCCTTCGAGCGTCTGGTCGGCGAGTACCCCGGGCTGCAGCAACGTCTGTTCCAGCACACGCTGGACGAGCTCGATGCAGCCCGCGACTGGATGCTGCTGCTGGGCCGCAAGACAGCCGAGGAGAAGGTTGCGAGCTTCCTCTACATGCTGGCGCGCCGCAGCCTCATGACCGGCTGCCAGCACAAGAACACGCCCGGCATGTCGGGCTTCGAATTGCCGCTCACCCGGGCCGACATTGCCGACTATCTCGGCCTCACCATCGAAACCGTCAGCCGCCAGCTGACCCGTCTCAAGACCAGCCATGTCATACGGCTGAGTTCGAACCGGTTGATCCTGGTGCCGGACATGGCGAAGCTGGCCCAGTCCGCAGGGCAGGATTCGCTGCATCATTGATCGGGGTCAAGGTTCGCCCTGATCCCTTCGGCCACTATTCCGCCCGACACAGGAGGATGAAGCGATGGGTTACAAGACGATACTGGTGTCCCTCAATGAGGTCGGCCGGCTGCCGCAGCTGCTTGCTGCCGCGACCAAGCTGGGGCGTTCGCTGGGGACGCATGTGTCCGGTCTCTATGTCATTCCTGCGGTGCAGGTCTATCCCTCCGTGGGCTTCGAAGCCGCTCCCCAGGTCTTCGAAGGCAATCGCAGTTTCTTCAAGGACAATGCCGCCAAGGTGCGCGAGCAGTTCGAAGCCGCAATGACCAAGGAGGGCCTTACCTTCGATTTCCATCAGGTCGACAGCCGGACGCCGATCATCGCCGACGAAGTGGTGGCCAAGGGCCGCTGCGCCGACGTCCTGGTGGTCTCCACCACCAATCCGGACGAGGTCACCGGCGTCGAGCGCGACTTTGTCGAGCAGGTTCTGATGGGGGTCGGACGCCCGGTCGTGGTGCTGCCTCATCAGGGCGAGGCGAAGCTGTCGCTGGATGACGTCGTGGTCGGATGGGACGGCGGCCGCGAGGCGGCCCGCTCGACCTTCGATGCGCTGCCGCTGCTCCAGGCCGCAAAGAAGGTGCGCGTGGTCCGGGTCGATCCGCAGAAGGATGCCAGCCTGAAGGCCAGCGTGCCGGGGGCCGACATCGCCGAAACTCTGGCGCGACATGGCGTGAAGGTGGAAACCCAGGGCTATCCGACGGACGGTCTCGATGAAGGCCAGGCGCTTCTGCGCTGTGCCGATGACCTGGGTGCAGGTCTGATCGTCATGGGCGCCTATGGCCACAGCCGGCTGGCCGAGTTCATCTTCGGTGGCGCCACCCGCTTCGTGCTGAGCCGGCTCAACCGGCCCGTTCTCATGTCGCATTGAGGTAATGGCATGCTGAAGAAGATCCGACTTGAACTGGCACGCGACCACGATCATCCCGAAGGCTCCAACAGGATCGGCTATGAATTCGGCGCGCCGCTTGATGCAGCAGGCCGCATCGATCCCGACGAGTGGCACAGGCTGCGGGATCACTGCCGGGTGCGGCGCTTCCGCCCCGGCGAGGAGGACGACATCGGCCATCTGATCCGCAAGCCGGGCGGCTCCTGGGCCTTCCACTATGACATCCACTCGGACGAGGAAGATGACGAAAGCGGTTACCGCTTCGCCGATCATGTCTTCAAACCTGGCGAATACGTGTCGATCCGCGAGGACGATGGCCTGCGTACCTTCCGCGTGACCAGGGTCCAGGACGCATAAATCCGGCTTGCGCCAGCCTTCGCCAAGGGCTACCCATCGCGCCGGTTTTCCCTCACGCATGGATTAGCATATGGCCTCCTACAAACTCCTTCTGCTTCCGGGCGACGGCATCGGCCCGGAAGTCATGGCTGAAGCCGAGAAGCTCATCGCCTGGTTCAATGCCCAAGGCATCGCGCGCTTCGAGATCGAACGCGGACTGGTCGGGGGCTCAGCCTATGACGCCCATGGCAAGGCCATCTCCGAATCCGACATGGCCCTTGCCATGGCCTCCGACGCCGTGCTCTTCGGCGCGGTCGGCGGCCCCAAGTGGGACAAGGTTCCCTACGAGGTGCGCCCCGAGGCGGGACTGTTGCGGCTGCGCAAGGATCTCGGTCTCTTCGCCAACTTGCGTCCGGCCATCTGCTATCCGGCGCTGGCGGATGCCTCGTCGCTCAAGCGCGAGGTGGTGGAAGGGCTCGACATCCTGATCGTCCGTGAACTGACGGGTGGCGTCTACTTCGGCGAGCCCAAGACCATCACCGACCTCGGTAACGGGCAGAAGCGTGGCATCGACACGCAGGTCTACGAGACCTATGAGATCGAGCGCATCAGCCGCGTCGCCTTCGATCTGGCACTGACCCGCCGCAACAAGGTCTCCTCCGCCGAAAAGCGCAACGTGATGAAAACGGGAGTGTTGTGGAACGAGGTGGTCACCCGCATCCACGCGGCCGAATACCCCAAGGTGACGCTGGAACACGTGCTGGCCGACAACTGCGCCATGCAGCTGGTGCGCTGGCCCAAGCAGTACGACGTGATCGTCACCGACAATCTGTTCGGCGACGTGCTCTCGGATGTTGCCGCGATGCTCACCGGTTCGCTCGGCATGCTGCCTTCGGCCTCGCTCGGAGCACCCGATGCCAGGAGCGGCCGCCGCAAGTCGCTCTACGAGCCGGTGCATGGCTCGGCGCCCGACATCGCGGGCACTGGCGCGGCCAATCCGATCGCCATGATCGCCTCATTCGGCATGGCGCTGCGCTATTCGCTGGGTCTCGGCGACTGGGCAACGAAGCTGGATCAGGCGATTGCGGCGGTGCTTGCCAGGGGCATCCGCACCAGGGACATCGCGGGCGACCAGCCTCCTAATGCCACCACCACGCAGATGGGCGCCGCGATCCTCGATGAATTCAAGAAGCTCGCCTGATCAGCCGAGCTGCGGACGCTTGCCCTTTGCGGTGTACCAGCCGCCGAGGGCCTTTTCATAGGCGAGGCCCGCCTTGAAGATGCGCGCATCGTCCCAGGTCCGGCCCACGATCTGGATGCCTGTCGGCACGCCGCTGGCCGCATGGCCCGAGGGCACGGCCAGCACCGGGCAGTTGTGGAGCATGTTGAACTGGTGGGTCATGACCCATCCGAACTCCGGATCCACCTTCTTGCCGTTGATGCGGTAGTCCGGATCCCACGGATCGTGATCGGCTCTGACCGACGGCGCGTTGTTGGTGGGACAGATGAAGGCATCGTGTTTCGCCAGCACCGGTCCCAGCGTCTGGTACATAAGGTGGGCGCGCTGCCAGGGCCGGTGCACATCGTCCATGGCGGTGTTGCGCTTCGCCGCCTCGGCGAATTTCAGGGCGTAGTCGGTCATGAGGTCGGCATAGTCGCGCTGATACCAGATGGTCTGCCGTCCGAAGTTCATGCAGTTGTACCAGTGCAGGCAGTCGTGATCGACCTCTTCGCTCCAGCCCAGGTCCACTTCCTCGACGCGGGCACCGAGACGGCGGAAGACGTCGAGCGCCAGCATCATGTTCTGGCGCACGTCGCGATCGACCTCGACGTATCCGAAGTCGACGGAGTAGGCGATCTTCATGCCCTTGATCGCGGCAGCCGTCAGCGGCAGCTTCACTCTTGCCCTGATCGAATCGTGGTCAAGCGGATGCGGTCCCGAAGTGATGTTCTGCATCAGCGCCGCGTCGGCCAGGCTGCGGGTCATCGGGCCACAGTGATTGAAGCGGTCGAAGTTCGCCGGCGCGCCATCCGGATTGCGGCCATGCGGCGGCTTGAATCCGACGACACCGCAGGCCGCAGACGGAATGCGGATCGAGCCGCCAATGTCCGTGCCGGTGGCGATGGTGGTGAGTCCCGCCGCCAGTGCCGCACCCGAGCCGCCGGAGGATCCGCCCGGGCCCCAGTCGGTGTTCCACGGGTTGCGGGTAATGCCCCAGATGCGCGATGCGGTGATGCCGGAGAGGCAGAATTCCGGCGTGGTGGTGCGGGCAAAGACGATGGCGCCGGCCGTCTGCAGCCGTTCGATCGCCGGATCGGAGTGCGTGTCCACCGTGTCCTTGAAGATCAGCGAACCATGCGTGGTGCGCTTTCCCGCCACGCGCTGGGCATCCTTCACTGCCACCGGGATGCCTTCGAGCGGCAAGGTCCTGGCGCCTCGCTTCATGTAGCGGGCCTCGGCGGCCCTGGCCTGGTCCATTGCCTCGTCGAAGTAACGGTCGGCGAAGCAGTTCACCTTCGGATTGACGCGTTCGATCCGAGCAATCAGCGCCGCCATGAGTTCGCGCGGACTCAGCTTGCGGGACTTGAAGAGCTTCAGGGCCTCGGTTGCGGAGAGGTAGCAGAGGTCTTCGTTGCTCATGGACAAGCCTCGCGGTCAGGCGCTAGTGAAGGCCTCCAGTTTGAACAGGATCAGGGAGAGAAGTCCATGGCCGGAAGGCTCAACGGCAAGACCGCCATCGTCACATCGGCCGGTCAGGGGATCGGCCGCGCCTCGGCGCTGTGCCTGGCGCGCGAGGGCGCCAAGGTCTGGGCGACCGACATCAACCCCGAGGCGCTGGCCAGCCTCGCCGCCGAGCACAAGGGCATCGAGACCTTCACGCTCGACGTGCTGAAGCAGGACCAGGTCGATGCCGCCGCCAAGCGGGTGGGCGTACCCGACGTGCTCTTCAACTGCTCCGGCTACGTCCATGCCGGTACCATTCTCGAGACCGACGACCGGGCCTGGGATTTCTCCTTCGACCTCAACGTCAAGGCCCACTATCGGATGATGAAGGCCTTCATGCCGGGCTGGCTGGCGCGGGGCGACGGCGTCATCATCAACATGGCTTCCGCGGCGTCATCGATCAAGGGCGTGCCCAACCGCTTTGTCTACGGCGCCACCAAGGCGGCGGTGATCGGCATGACCAAGGCGCTGGCGGCAGACTTCACCTCGAAGGGCATCCGCGTCAACGCCATCTGCCCCGGCACGGTGGACAGCCCCTCGCTGATGGAGCGTCTCAAGGCGACCGGAGACTTCGAGGGCGCCAAGGCGGCCTTCATCTCGCGCCAGCCCATGGGCCGCATGGCGCGTGCCGAGGAAATCGGCATGCTGGTGGTTTATCTGGCAAGCGACGAGGCCGCTTTCGTCACCGGCCAGACTTTCGTGATCGACGGCGGCTGGAGTCTCTGAAACGTATTGGCAAGGGCCGTAAACTCGTCATAGGATGAACTTCGCAACCGCACAAAAACAAGAAGCGGGGGGAGTCGTTCTTTGGCTGCAGGGCAATCCGCCGTTGAGGCGCGCGGGATTTCGAAGGTTTTTCCAGGGGGCGTAAAGGCCCTCGACGATGTGTCCGTCACCATCCGGGAGAACGAGTTCTTCACCCTGCTGGGGCCGTCCGGCTGCGGCAAGACCACACTGCTCCGCCTGATCGCCGGCTTCGAGTTTCCCTCTGCGGGCGAGATCCTGCTGCATGGCCTGGACATCGCGCACCTGCCGCCCGACAGGCGCCCGGTGAACACCGTGTTCCAGCACTATGCGCTGTTCCCGCACATGACCGTCGCCGAGAACGTGGGCTTCGGCCTGCGCATGCAGGGGCGGCCGAAGGGCGAGATCGACAGGGCGGTCGACCAGGCGCTGGCCTTGGTCAAGATGGCGGACTACGGTGCACGGCGCCCATCGCAGCTTTCCGGCGGACAGCAGCAGCGCGTGGCCTTCGCCCGCGCCATCGCACCCCGGCCACAGGTGCTCCTGCTCGACGAGCCGCTCTCGGCGCTCGACCTCAAACTGCGCCAGGCGATGCGTGGCGAGTTGAAGACGCTGCAGCGGGAGACCGGCATCACCTTCATCTTCGTGACTCATGATCAGGAAGAGGCGCTCACCATGTCGGACAGGATCGCTGTGATGTCAGCGGGCAAGATCCAGCAGATCGGCGCACCGCTCGACATCTACGAAAGCCCTGTCAATCATTTCGTGGCCGATTTCATCGGCGACAGCAATTTCATCGAGGGCGCGATCGACACGATCAAGGGCGACGCGGCGGTGGTCAAGACTCCGGACGGCATCGCCATTGCCGCGCGCATGAATGGCCCGCACAAGGCGGGCGACCGCATCGCCGTTGCGCTCAGGCCCGAGAAGATCCTGCTCGGCGCCGGCAAGCTCAAGGGCGAGGTGCGCGAGGCCGTCTACCTCGGCACCAGCACCAGCTATGTCATCGCCCTTGGCAGGGCGGTCACGCTTTCGGTGCGCGAGGCCAACGACCTTTCGGGCAAGGCGCGCTTTGCCGTCGGAGACACGGTGAAGCTGGACATCCCCGCGGGTGCGGCGCGGATGCTGGCCGACTGATGCTGCGCTCCACCACATCGAACTGGTTTGGCGTTGCACCCGCCTGGTTGGTGATCGGCATCTTCGGCCTGCTGCCCATGTTCATCATGCTGGCCATCTCCTTCATGGTGCAGGATCCCTACGGTGGCGTTGAGTGGGGCTTCTCCACCGAGGCCTATGTGCAATTCCTTTTCGAGAGGGATCTCGACGACTCGCTGATCCTCAACACCATCTATGTGAACATCGTCGCCCGCTCGATCGGGCTTGCCGCGATGACCACCATCCTCTGCCTGATCATCGGCCTGCCGGTGGCCTATTTCATTGCGCGCCAGCCGGAGGACAAGCGTAACCTCTACATGCTGCTGATTACCATTCCCTTCTGGACCAACCTGCTGATCCGCACCTATGCCTGGATCCTGATCCTCACCCGCAATGGCGTGGTCGATGCGCGGCTGCAGTGGTTCGGCTTCGAGCCCGGCACCTTTGATCTCCTCTACACCAATACGGCGATCTTCATCGGACTGGTCTACAGCTACCTGCCCTTCATGGTGCTGCCGCTCTATGCAAGTCTCGAGAAAATGGACTTCCGGCTCATCGAGGCGGCCAGCGATCTTTACGCCAGCAAGTGGCAGGCCGCACGCCATGTCATCATTCCACTGGCCAGGCCAGGCATTGTCGCGGGCTCGTTGCTCGTCTTCATTCCCTCTATCGGCGCCTTCATTGCACCCGAGCTTCTGGGTGGCGGCAAGCGCATGATGCTGGGCAGCCTCATCTACTTCCAGTTTGCCACGGCGCGGAACTGGCCCTTCGGTGCCGCCGTGTCCATTCTGCTGATGGCCTTCGTGATGATCGCGCTTCTCGTCTATGCCCGGGCCGCCAAGGGCCAGGGCCTGCCGGCAGGAGGCCACTGATGCGCCAGCCCGTCGGACACTATCCGGGCCTGCGCCTGTGGACGGCGCTGTTCTTCTTCTTTCTCTATGCGCCAATGGTGGTGCTGGTCGCCTATTCCTTCAACGTCAACAAGCTGGCCATGATCTGGGGCGGCTTCTCGACAAGGTGGTACGTCAAGCTGTTCACCACCGGCGGCATCGGCGAGGCGGCGATGAATTCGCTGCTGGTGGCGGTGATCGCAACCTGCTTCGCCGTGGCCATTGCCATCGCCGCTGCGCTGGTCCTCGTGCGCGAGGCCGGATTCCGCGGCGCGGGCCTGTCGAATGCGCTGATCTCCATGCCGCTCATCGTTCCGGAGATCGTGACCGCAGTCGCCACGCTGATGTTCTTCGTCATGCTCAAGAACTGGATCGGCTTCGACCTGGGGCTGGGCAACATCATCATCGCGCACTGCGTCTTCTGCATTCCCTTCGCCTTCATGCCGATCCGGGCGCGGCTCCAGGATATGGACCTTGCGCTGGAACAAGCGGCGCGCGACCTCTACGCCGACGCCTGGAAGGCCTTCCGCTTCGTCACCCTGCCGCTTCTCATGCCCGGCGTAGTGGCCGGAGCCATGCTGGCCTTCGTGATATCGCTTGACGACTTCATCATTACACAGATGATATCGGGGCCGGGCACCACCACGCTCCCGGTCTACATCTATTCCATGATCCGGAACGGCATCACGCCGGAAGTGAATGCCGCGTCGACCATCCTGATTGCCGTCTCCACCGCGCTGGTGACGGTCTACTGGTATGTCTCGCGGCCCAAGAAAACCTGAAAATCCAAACAGAAGGGGAAACGTCGCATGAAGAAACTGCTGATCGCACTTGCCGCCACCACCGCCATGGCCACCGCGGCCCAGGCGGAAGGGGAACTCAACATCTACAACTGGGTCGAATACACCTCGCCCGAGATGATCGCCAAGTTCGAGAAGGAAACCGGCATCAAGGTGACCATCGACACTTACGACACGAACGAGACGCTGCTGGCCAAGCTCAAGGCCGGCGGCACGGGCTATGACGTGGTGATGCCAAGCCAGCACTTCGTCGAGATCATGGTCAAGGAAGGCCTGCTGCAGGATACCGGCGTCGGCCAGATGGCAAACTACAAGAACCTCGATCCCCGCTGGCAGAAGCCGAGCTGGGATCCGGAAGCCAAGTATTGCGCGCCCTGGCAGTGGGGTACCGCGTCGGTCGCCTATCGCAAGGATCTCTATGGCAAGGAATTGACCTCGCTGAAGGAGTTCTTCGAGCCGGACGAAGCGGTCAAGGGCAAGGTACAGGTCTTCAAGTCGCCCGATGAAGTCTACAACATGGCCAACATTTACCTGGGCAAGCCCTTCTGCTCGGAAGATGCCGAGGACGCCAAGGCGGTGCAGGCGCTGTTCGAAGGCCAGAAGCCATTCGTCGTGACCTACAATTCAGAGAACCAGAACGACAACCTGGCCAATGGCACCTCGATCATGGCGAACAACTGGAACGGCTTCTCGATGCGCGCGCGCATGGATTCGAAGACCGACATTCACTACGCCTATCCCAAGGAAGGTGTCGTCGGCTGGTTCGACTCGGCCTGCGTGCCGGTCGGCGCCAAGAACGCCGAGAACGCCAAGAAATTCCTCGACTTCATCATGAAGCCCGAGAACATCGCCTTGCAGTCCAACTATGCCCGCTACTCCAACGCGATTGCCGGCTCGGAGGCCTTCATGGACAAGGATCTTGCGGAAGCCGACGAGCTGAAGGTGCCGGAATCGGTGCCGGTCAAGTTCGGCCAGGCCTGTTCGCCCGCCGCGCAGAAGCTCATCGACCGCGTCTGGACCAAGCTGCTGCAGTGAATGAACGAAACGGCAGGACCGGGTGCGTCACCCGGTCCTGCGCCAGTGCCTTTCACCTCATTGGCAAGCCATGAGGTATCGGCATAGGATGATGGTCAACCGCCAAAGCAGAAGAAGCGCGGGGAGGAGAGATCTTGCGAGAAGGCCAGTCCGCCATCGAGGCGAAGGGCGTCACCAAGCTGTTCCAGGGGTCGGGTCAGGACGCCGTCAGGGCGCTGGACAACGTTTCTGTCACCATCCGCGAGAATGAGTTCTTCACGTTGCTGGGGCCATCGGGCTGCGGCAAGACCACGCTGCTCCGGCTGATTGCCGGCTTCGACTTTCCGACCGAAGGCGAGATCCTTCTCTATGGCGAGGACATCGCGCCGCTGCCCCCCTACAGGCGGCCGGTCAACACCGTGTTCCAGAGCTATGCACTGTTCCCGCACATGACGGTGGCGCAGAACATCGG
>JAPLOT010000121.1 GCA_026400595.1 Alphaproteobacteria bacterium
AGGCCAAGCTTCGCCACCGAGAATCCGCCCGACCACAGGAGCAGGAAGATGACGGGCGCTAGGATGAGCCAGAGCGGCTTGGAGGAGGGCATGGCGAGCACATTAGGTTCGGGGCTGCTTTCGCGATAGACTCACAAGTCGCGCGATCCATGCCGGAATGACATGGCCGCGACCGGCTGCTAGGACATAAGCATGCGTTTCCCGCCCTCATTCCTCGATGACATCCGCTCCCGGGTCGCGATCTCCTCGGTCGTCGGGCGCAAGGTGGAGTGGGACCGGCGCAAGACCAATGCGGGCAAGGGCGACTACTGGGCCTGTTGCCCCTTCCATGGCGAGAAATCGCCGTCCTTCCATGTGGAGGACAAGAAGGGCCGCTACCACTGCTTAGGCTGCAAGGCCTCGGGCGACATCTTCACCTTCCTGGTCGAGAAGGAGGGCTTGAGCTTCCCCGAGGCCGTCGAGCGCCTCGCCATGGAAGCCGGGCTTGCCATGCCCAAGGTCACGGAAGCTGATGTGAAGCGCGAGGAAGAACGCGCAAGCCTTTACGACATAATGGAAATTACTGCAAAGTTCTTCGAGGCGGAGCTGCAGTCGGCCCGCGGCGCCAGGGCTCGGGGCTATCTCTCCGACCGCCAGCTTTCGCCTGCCGTCCAGAAGGATTTCCGCCTCGGCTATGCCCCCGACGACCGCCAGGCGCTGCGCAGCCATCTGGCGGGCAAGGGCATCGCGGTGGAGCAGATGGCCGAGGCCGGCCTCGTCATCATCGGCGACGACAGGTCCGCCTATGACCGTTTCCGCGACCGGGTCATGTTCCCCATCCGCGATCCGCGCGGCAAGGTCATTGCCTTCGGCGGCCGGGTGCTGGCCAGGGACGTGCCCGCAAAATACCTGAACTCGCCGGAAACCCCGCTCTTTCACAAGGGAAAGGTGCTTTACAATCTCGACCGGGCCCGCGGTCCTGCCCATGAGACCGGCGCCATCATCGCGGTGGAGGGTTATGTCGACGTCATCGCCATGCACCGGGCGGGCCTCGCCATGGCGGTGGCGCCGCTCGGCACGGCCTTGACCGAGGACCAGCTGGCGCTGCTCTGGCGCATGGCACCCGAACCCACGCTGTGTTTCGACGGCGACGCCGCGGGGCTCAAGGCCGCCTACCGCGCCCTCGATCTGGCCCTGCCATTGCTCAAGCCGGGCCATTCGCTGAAATTCGCGCTGCTGCCCGAGGGCCAGGACCCGGACGATCTGCTCAAGGCCGAAGGGCCGGATGCGGTGAAAGCCGTGGTCGAGGCCGCCCAGCCGCTCTCCGAGGTGCTGTGGCAGCGTTCCTTGGCCGAGAACGACCGTGCCACGCCCGAGCGCAAGGCCCAGTTCGAGCGCGATTTACGCAATCTGATCAATCAGATCGGCGATGAAGTTGTGAAGAAGCATTATCTTGCCGATGTGCAGGAGCGGCTCCAAGACCTCTTCGGGCGGAAGGCAACGGGCGACTGGCGCGTTGCGAACAGGGGGCAGCGTAGGGCTCCCCATTCGCCATTCGCCTCCCGCCATTCGCCAAAAAAGATGAGGCCCTGGGACATCCCCCAGCCGCCGTCGCCCCAGCTCCGCGCCCTCAATGCTTCCGCAACGTCAGGATCGGAGCGCCGCGAGCGCATGATTCTGCTGGCCGTCATCAACCATCCCGAGCTGCTGCACGAGTGTCTCGACGAGGTCTCCACGCTCGAATTCACCTCCCGCGAGCTTGACTCGCTCCGGAGCCGGATCATAGATAGCGCCGCGCTGGGGGAAAGCCTTGACGGGGCAGGCCTCAAGCGCCATTTGTCTCTTGCGGGTTTGGGTCCTCTTCTGGACCGGCTTGAAACCCAGGCGAAACGGCTGAACGAATGGTTCCTTGGGAGCGGGGCGGCACAGGATGATGCCCGCACAGGCCTTCGTCAGATGATCGCCCTGCATCGGAAAACCATCACGCTGGAGCGCGAGCTCAAGGCGGCGGAAGTTGCCTTTGCCCACGATCCGACGGAGGAAAACTTCAACGCGCTCAATGCGGTGCGCGAGCAGCTGTCGTCACATGCCGGTTCCGAGGCCCAGATTGCGGGCTTCGGAGCGGCGTCGGGACGTGCCGCTGACGCCATCTCCTGAGCGGGAGACGGGGCAGGATCAGGGTTAATGTCCGCTTAAGGCGGCGGACCCTAGCTTTTGACCCCGAATCACAACGCTGCTAAGCGGTGGCCTCAACGCCCCCCGCGAACCCAAGGACTTGAACATCATGGCCCGTGCCCAGGTGCGCGCACCCCAGAGCGAAGACCAGGAACCGCAGACCGCCCAGGACGAGGCCGACGGCACCGACGTTGCGGCCGAAGGCTCCGACTCGCCGGTTCTCGATCTCACCGATGCCGCCGTCAAGCGGATGATCAAGCTCGCCAAGGCGCGCGGCTATGTCACCCTCGATGAGCTCAATGCGGTTCTGCCTTCGGACGAGACCTCGCCCGAGCAGATCGAGGACATCATGGCGATGCTCAACGAGATGGGCATCAACGTGGTCGAGAGCGAGGAGGAGACCGAGAACCTCGCCGCCAAGGTGGAGCAGGAGGCCGAGGGCGAGTCGACCGAGACCGCGCTGGTCAAGGTCGAGGCCGCCAAGACGCCGACCGACCGCACCGACGATCCGGTCCGCATGTATCTGCGCGAGATGGGGCAGGTGGAACTTCTGTCGCGCGAGGGCGAAATCGCCATCGCCAAGCGCATCGAGGCCGGCCGCGAGGCGATGATCGCAGGCCTGTGCGAAAGCCCGCTCACCTTCCAGGCCATCATCATCTGGCGCGACGAACTGAACGAAGCCAAGATCCTGCTGCGCGACATCATCGACCTCGAGGCCACCTATGCCGGCCCCGATGCGAAGAAGCAGCAGGCGGT
>JAPLOT010000370.1 GCA_026400595.1 Alphaproteobacteria bacterium
GATGCCGGCGCGAATCTCCTTGAGGACGCGGATGCCGCATTCGGCCAGTCCGAGGTGTCGGGAGTCGCCATGTCTATCAGGCAATGCTAGCCTGTTAGTCGGACGGGCGAGAACCCAACCGTTCACCTTTGGTGCAAAGACTCGCGAAAGTAGTATTGGAAAGGCGACTGCTGCCATGACGGCCTCTGAACCGTTCGATACGGCGACGCACCCAGAGCTTGGTCTCATGCAAGGCATTCCGCCGCCTGCCGAGAAGCGGGTGGATCGTTTCAATGGTCTGTTTGAGCCACCCTTTAATCGATGGGCCTACCAAAACATGCGGCGGATCTGGCCGACAGCGCCTGTGCGGCCCAGCGATACCGGAACCGTGCTGAGGCGCGAGATCGACGCCGAAATCGGGAATCTGTCGGTTCGGCGCAAAGATGGCTCCCGCGCTGATTTTGATACTTTCCTGCGACAGACCTTCACCGACAGCCTGATCGTGGTTTACAAAGATAAGGTCGTTTACGAGCGTTACCTCAATGGCATGACGCCGGACACGCCGCATATCATGTTCAGTTGCACCAAGTCATTCGTCGGCCTGTTCGCATTGATGGCGATTGAAGAAGGGCGCGTCACCCGGGACACTCCTATCGTGGACATCATACCAGAACTGGACAACGGATCCGGCTTTTCCGATGCTACATTCGGTCAGGTCCTCGACATGACCGTATCGCTGAACTTCGATGAGGACTATGCAGACCCCGAAGCAGATATCCACGACTACGCCGCAGTTCTTGGCACAGGACTCAAGGCGGAAGACTGGCGCGGTCCACGAAGCCTCTACGAATACGTCAAGACCTTGGGCAAGCTCGAGGGGCGCGCGCATGGAACGGTGTTTGACTACCAAACCCCAAAGACCGATGTTCTGAACTGGGCTGTCAGTCGTCTGTTCAAACAGGATTTTGTGGCGTTGCTGGAGAGCCGCCTGTGGTCAAGACTCGGCATGACTGGCGAAGCCTATGTCCTACTGGATCCCGCTGGAAACCTCTTTGCCGGAGGCGGGCTGAATGCCACTGCCGAGGATATGGCGCGCTTTGCCGTAGCAATGCTCCACAATGGCCGTGTGGGCGATGATCAGGTCATTGCCAGATCGGTGATCGATACGCTCTCGCTAGGGGGATCAACCGAAGCCTTTCTGAAAGGGCCGAGCGCAGAAGAAGACATGGCAAATGGCCATTGGAGCTATTGCGCAAAATGGTGGATCAGGAACACCCCGGGGTCTGAGGCGATCATCGCATATGGGGTGAACGGCCAATGCATCTACATAGATCGCAATCGGGAAGTTGCGGTCATCAAGCAATCGAGCTGGCCGGAATCCGACACTTGGTATTTCCTCGACTATACGAACAACGCGATTGACGCAATCGTGCGGCATGTAGCGGGTGAGCATGTGACCTAGCGAGCAAGAGGACTTTGGATAAGAACGGCAGCTTCGTCCGCTGATCGGTCATTGCCCTAGTTCTGTCGAGCGTCCGCTGTTGTTGGTACCTGCCGTTGGGGTTGGGGGTTGGTTATAGGTCCTGACCCTAGTGCGACGCCCTTGATTCGCGTCATAAGCCAGCAACGTCCTGTTGGCGCGCGGCTGAGCGCACTGCAGATGCGTAGCAGAGCGTAAATCCATCCACCGCCCGTCCGCCGCTGAGCCGCCGGCCATCCACCGCCCATCCACCGGCGGTCCCGCCGACAGGGCACCTCCGAACTGTCATGATCTCCGCATGCTTCCACAAGGGATCGCAGGAGAACCGGATGACAACGACGCACCTCTCCCAGATCGACCTCGCCAACCGCTGGCGGATGTCGCCGCGCACGCTCGAGCGCTGGCGCTTCACCGGTGAAGGGCCCCAGTTCATCAAGATCGGCGGCCGAGTCCTCTATCGACTCGAGGACATTGAATCCTTCGAGGTCCGTCAGATCCGCCAGGTCACACCCGGCATCAGTCGTGGTTCCAACGCGCAGCCGCGCATGAAC
>JAPLOT010000096.1 GCA_026400595.1 Alphaproteobacteria bacterium
CTCCTCTTCGGAAAGGCCCGTGACAACGATCGGCAGCTCGTGCGGCGGCAGCGCGTCGGTGTAGTGCAGCACCGACGTGACCGGCAGGTTCTCGCAGCCCACCGGTCCGTCGATGATCACCTGCAGGCCCTTGATCGCCGTAAAGACGTAGACGGAGCCCCAATAGCCGCCCGCCCGGTCATGATCTAGCACCAGCATGGCAGCGCTCCTGCAATGGTCGGTGTACGGATCATGTGCCGATGGCCTCCTCGGCCTTGGCGCGCGCCGCCATCATGCCCTGGTACTTCTTGCGGAACTCCGGACGGTCAACCGGCGTATCCTGCCAGATGCCGGAGGTGAAGCCGTCGCCGACGCCCTCGAAGAAGGCACTCATGCGCTCGAAGCGGGCCTTGTTGCCCAGCGCCGCATTGATGACCTGCGCCAGCGAGCCGGCGCCGGCCGGGCCCATCAGCGGTCGGGCCGAAATCAGGTTGGTGAAATAGAGCGCGGGGATCGACAGGCTCTTGGCCTTCTGCACCACGGGCGTGGTTCCGATGGCCAGATCCGGCCGGTGATCGAGGACCGCGGCGATGTCCTGTTCCAGCGAGGCGCGGTACTGGATCGCCACGCCCCTGGATTCGAGCCAGGCCCTGTCGGGGTCCGACCATGGCGTGCGGGGGCAGGCGGTGCCGACATAGGGCACTTCGGCGCCGCTCTCGACGAGGAGGCGCGCGACGAGCAGTTCGGAGCCTTCGTAGCCGGAGACCGTGATCCGGCCCTTGATTGGCTTGGCGGCAAGTGCTGCGCGGATGGCCGGAAGGATCTGGTTCTGGGCGGCGGCCACCTTGTCGGCAGCAATGCCGCAGGCCTGGCCGATGGCGGCCAGCCAGTCGGCGGTTCCGTCGTACCCGACAGGCGCCGAACCGACGACACTGCGTCCCGCCGATTGAAACTCGCGGATCGAAGCCGTGTAGAAGGGATGGATGGCCGCGACCGTCGCGCAGTCGAAGGCGGCAAAGAGTTCGCGCCATTCGCGTGTCGGCACCGTGACGCCGGCGGCAAGTCCCATCGGCTCCAGCATGCGACCGATTCCCACCGGGTCAGCCGGGAACATCTCGCCGAGCAGCGTGACCGTGGGAAGCGAACTGCGGGGGCTTCGCGGTGCGGCGACCGGACCCTGGCGGATCTCGCCCGCGGCATACTTCAGCATGGCGCCAGCCAGAACGTCCTTGGCCTCGGCATGGGTCGGCACGCCAAAGCCTGGCACATCGATGCCGACGATGCGGACGCCATTGATCTCCTTCGGAAGGAGTTGCAACGGCACGCCCGAGGCGGTTGGCACGCAGAGATTGGTGATGACGATGGTGTCGTAGTCTTCCGGCTTTGCCAGTGCAAAGACCGCATCGCGGATGTCTTCGAAGAGCTTGCCGGTGACCAGCGTCTCGGAGTTGAAGGGAACATATCCGACGGTCCGGCGTGCGCCGTAGAAGTGCGAAGTGAAGGTCAGGCCGTAGACGCAGCAGGCCGAACCCGACAGGATCGTTGCGGTACGGCGCATGCGCAGGCCCACGCGCAGGCTGCCGAAGGCGGGGCACATGCTCTGCGGTTGGTCATGCGGACCGACCGGATAGTCCTTGGCATATTGGTCGAGCGTCTCCGACTTGCCTGCGGTTTCGGCGGCCTTGCGGAGCTCGTCCTTGCCGGCGTGGCACGACATGCCGCCAACATCCGCTGCGGCGCGCGGTGGCTCTGCGGGCTTCGCGTCGGAGTTCAGCTTGTCGATCAGCGTGACCATGTCTGCGTTACACCGTGTCGTAGATGACTTCGAGCGAGGGCCGTTCGACGATGGTGCCACCGCACATGTCTTCCAGGCTTGCCGGCTGGAGCACCACGCCGCGGCCAACGGCATCGCCCGAGAAGAGGCCCAGGAGTCCGTCCTGGTCCAGCGGGGACGGATGCTGCGGCGGCGCGTCGGCGACGTTGAGCGCAAGGGCTTCGAAGAGCGGTCCCCAGTCGCCGCCGGGTTTGCCGATGATCTCGTAATTGGCACTCTTGCGCCGGATGTCTTCATTGGCGGGAATGGAGGCGAGGACCGGGATGCCGACCTTCTCCGCGAAGGCGTGAGCCTCGCCGGTGTTGTCGTCCTTGTTCACGACAATGCCCGCCACGCCGACATTTCCGCCCAGCTTGCGGAAGTAGGTCACCGCCGAACAGACATTGTTGGCCACATAGAGCGACTGCAGGTCGTTGGAGCCGACGATGATGACCTTCTGGCACATGTCGCGGGCGATCGGCAGGCCGAAGCCGCCGCAGACAACGTCGCCCAGGAAGTCGAGCAGTACGAAGTCGAAACCCCACTCGTGGAAGCCGAGCTTCTCGAGGAGTTCGAAACCATGGATGATGCCGCGCCCACCGCAGCCGCGGCCCACTTCGGGTCCGCCAAGTTCCATGGCGAAGACACCGTCGCGCTTGAAGCACACATCGCCGATCTTGACCTCTTCGCCGGCCAGTTTCTTGCGTGCGGAGGTCTCGATGATGGTGGGGCAGGCCTTGCCGCCGAACAGGAGCGAGGTTGTATCGCTCTTGGGGTCGCAGCCGATGAGCAACACCCGCTTGCCCTGCTGCGCCATCATGTAGGAGAGGTTGGCCAGGGTGAAGCTCTTGCCGATGCCGCCCTTGCCGTAGATCGCGATGATCTGGGTTTCCTTCTTCACCGGACCGGTGTGAACGGGATCGGGCGGGACCGCCGCTTCCTCGCGGAGCTTGGCCTGGCGAACGAGATTGACGTCAATACTGTTCATTGTATCGTTCTCCAGTCGAGGACCATCTTGAGGCAGGTGGGGTCGGTGAATGCCGTGCGATAGGCCGCCTCCGCACCCGTTGCTGGTGCGCGGTTGGTGATCAGCCCGTCGAGAGAGAGCTTGCCGCCGTCGATGAGCGCACGGACAGCGGCAATGTCTTCAGCCGCCCACTCGGCCGCGATGCGCAGCCGCGCCTCGCGCATGAAGGCGGGCGGGAAGGCGAAGCTGATCTGAGTCTCATAGAAGCCCGCAAGCGCAATCTCGCCGCCCTTGGCAAGGCGCCCGATCAGCGAGTCGATGAGTGACGCGTCGCCGCTTGCGTCGCAGATCGCACTGTAGTTCCGTCGCGCATCGTCGGCTGGATCGATGACGGCATAGCCATCGGCGTCCTGCCGCATGGGATTGCGCTCCCAGACGGTTGGCGTTTCGGCGCCCAGTGCGATGGTGATGCGCGCAACGAGGCGGCCGAGTATTCCGTGGCCGATGATGAGTTCCGGAAGGCATGCGTTCCTTCCGGCGACGGCGTGATGGGCCGTCGCGGCTAGCGCGAAGAGGATGCCGGTCTCGCCCAGTCCGGCAGGAAGGGCCACGGTCCGGCGCTCGGGAACCACGATGCGCGAGGCGGCACCGCCAAACAGGCCCTTGATCTCGCCGTAGCAGTTGGCGCCGGGAACGAAGACTTCGTCACCCGGGCGAAGCCGCGCCGATTCTCCTGCGCTGATCACACGGCCGACAGTTTCGTATCCTGGAACAAGGGGATAGCCCATGCCGGGGAAGCTGGGCATGCGGCCTGACCAGAGCAGGCGTTCGGTGCCGGAACTGATGCCTGACCACTCCGCCTGCACGACGACGTCGTCCGCGCTGGCCGGAGCCAGATCGATATGCCTGAGCCCCAGATTCTCAGGCTTCTCCAGAACAACTGCGACCGTCTTCATGGTCGGTCTCCATCTGAGCCTCCTGCTGCTGAATTGGGCAGGTTTGTCAGAGTCCCAAGTGTCACTTTACTCTGACATCACAAAGTGTCAACTGGAACGTACATATTTTGCGCTGGCTCAAATCGACAGGACTGCCAGCCCCGTGATCAGGGGCATGCGCGTCGGGACCGGCCTGGTGGCGGCAAAGCCAGCCGTGGATGCGATCCGCCCGATCTCGGCCACTGTCCGGGTCCTGCCCTGTCCCATGGCCGTGAAATAGAGATCGAAGTAAGCGTCCGTGACGGCGGCGGTGGATTTCAGTCCGGAGAAGGGTTCGGCCACGACAAGCTTTCCCCCCGGCGCCAGGGCGGCTCTGACGGCCTTGAGCAGCTTCAAGACCGATTCGTCTTCGTGGTCATGGAGAATGCGGATCAACGTAATGACATCGGCCCCTTGCGGAAGGGGATCGGAGAGAAAAGATCCTCCGTGAACGGAGAGCCTGTTTCCAAGGGCGCGGATGGCGTCGGAGTCCCGCGCGTGGCTGACCACGCCCGGGAGATCGAAGAGTGTGAGCGCCAGTGCGGGGTGCCGCGCGGCAGCGCGAACGATGAAGGTGCCGTTGCTCCCGCCCACGTCCATCAAATGCCGGTGCTGGCCAAAATCGTAGGGTGGTGGTGCTCGACGAAGCGGCCGATCCAGGGGTTGCCGAGCAGTGCCGCACCATGAATGCCGAGGCCATAGGCCCCGGTGCTCGTGACTTCGAGGAGGTCGATCGCCGCGGCAGCCTTCAGCAGGCGTGCGGTCCGGTCGGCCGGCCAGCCAATTCGGCGGGCGATGTCGGCGCTTTCGAGCGGTCCCTGGCGCAGGGACTCGAGAAGGTTGAGCCGAACCACGGCATAGAGGACCTGGGAATAGGTGAAGCCGGCGAGTAGATCGAATAAGTCCTTGGACCGCTTGCGACTTATTGGCCTTGTCAGGGGAAAGCGGGTGGCAAGATCCTGAAAACGCGGGCTGGCGAGAAGCCGGTTCCGCAGGTCCAGCCAGCGGTCACCCAGGGATCCGAGCAGGCTCACGCGGCCTGGCGGGCGCTCAGGCCGGTCACCAGGCTGCGCGAGACGGCCGTGATCTGCAGGCCGAGTTGCTCCGCGCCGGGGCAGGGGGGAATGGCCGCAAGAGCGGCTGCGAGATGATGTTCGAAGCGCTGCATGGCTCCATCGAAGCCAAGTTCGTCGACGAAGTTCGGACAATGATTGGCGGCGTCCTGGCCAGTGGGCTTGCCCAGGTCTTGCGCCTGTCCGGCGACGTCGCGCAGGTCGTCGGCAACCTGGAAGGCCTCGCCGATGGCATAGCCAAGCGTCTGCCAGGCCTGCGGCTCCAGCCCGGCTGCGGCAGCGCCGGCCATGGTGCAGGCCGCGAAGAGCGCTCCGGTCTTGGCGCGCTGATAGTTGACGATGTCGATCTTGTCTTCGTTTTCCCAGGCCTGTCCGGCGCAGATCCCGTTGGGGCCGCCGACGGCCGCTGCAACGATGCGGGTGATCGGCGCCAGCCGGTCGGGCGAAAGCGCGAGCCGGATCGCCAGCTGTTCGAAGGCCAGTACGATGAGGGCGTCGCCGGCGAGAACTGCGGTGCGCTCGCCGAATGCACAGTGTACGGACGGTTTGCCACGCCGAATGCCTGCGTTGTCGAAGCAGGGAAGGTCGTCATGTACCAGCGAAGCGCAGTGCAGCAGTTCGATGGCGGCTGCGGCGGCCGTGGCGGCAACGAAGTTGGAGTCGCCGCAGGCCCTGGCGACCGCGAGGCAGAGACGTGGGCGGATGCGGGCGCCGCCGGGAAAGACGGCGTAGTGGAGGGCCTCGGCAAGGCGCGGCGGGCACTCGGGTCCGGTGGCCCGTGTTACGGCCTGTTCGAGCTCCTGCTCCAAGCGCTGTGCAATGTCCATGTCAGCGTCTCCTTGTGCCCGGCGTGACTGTCACAATTGAGTGTCACTTGAATGTGTCAAGCAATACTGACATAACTGCCAGGGTCGCGCAACAGGGATCAGCGGGGCGGTGCCGAAGCAACCCATCGTCATCATCGGAGCGGGCGTCGGGGGCCTGTCGGCAGCGGCACTGCTCGCGGCGCGTGGAGAGCCGGTTCTTGTCCTCGAGCGTGCCGCAACCCCCGGCGGCAAGATGCGGCAGATCAAGGTCGGTGATGCGGCGATCGATGGCGGCCCGACCGTCTTCACCATGCGCTGGGTCTTCGACGACATCTTTGCCGCGGCCGGCAGCAGGCTTGTGGACCATCTCGCGCTCACCAGGCTCGACATTCTGGCCCGCCATGCCTGGGGTCCCTCCCAGCGCCTCGATCTCTTCGCCGACGTCCGGCGCTCGGCCGACGCGGTGGCCTCCCTCTCCGGAGCCGAAGAGGGGCGCCGGTTCCTCAGCTTCTGCGCCGAGTCCCGGCGCATCTACGACACCTTACGCAAGCCCTTTCTGATGTCGCAGCGGCCCGATCCGGTGAAACTGGCGACCGCCAACGGCCTCGGCGGCATGACCGGCATGTTGCGCATCAATCCCTTCGAGAAGATGTGGACCGCGCTGGGCCGGCATTTCACCGACCCGCGGCTGCGCCAGCTCTTCGGGCGATATGCGACCTATTGCGGGTCGTCGCCATTCGAGGCTCCGGCGACGCTGATGCTGGTAGCCCACGTCGAGCAGGAAGGTGTCTGGTCGGTTGCGGGCGGCATGCATCGCCTGGCCCGGGCGCTTGAATCGCTCGCCGCAGGGCAAGGTGCGGCGTTCCGCTACGGAGCGGAGGTATGCGGCATCGAGACGAACGGCGGGCGCGTTTCGGCGGTGAAGCTGGCGACCGGCGAGGTCATCTCCTGCAGCGAAGTCATCGCCAATTGCGACGCAAATGCGCTGGCCGCGGCGCTCCTTGGACCTGCTGCTGCCCGTGTGGTCGGTCAGGTGGCGCCGCCGGAACGCTCGCTCTCGGCCGTGTTCTGGACGGTACGGGCCCAGTCGACCGGCTTTCCCCTGACGCGCCACAACGTCTTCTTCTCGGATGACTATGCGGCCGAGTTCCGCGCCCTGCGCCACACCGTACCAGATGATCCCACCGTCTACATCTGCGCACAGGACCGCGACAACGCCATCAGCGGCACGGAACGCCTG
>JAPLOT010000359.1 GCA_026400595.1 Alphaproteobacteria bacterium
CCAGCTTGGCCACCCACTCGTCAAGCACCAGGCTGTCGCACTGAAGCTGCTTTGTCCGCGCGAAGTCGAGAAGCTGCGAGATGATGCTGTCGCAGCGGGTGACGCCGCTGTTGATGCGCTGCAGCTGCGGCTCGACGCCCAACCCCTTGTCCTTGAGCTTGCGCTCCATGAGAAATGCCGACGTCCTGACCGTTCCAAGCGGATTGCGCAGCTCATGAGCCACTGTTGCCGTGAGCTGGCCAAGCTGGGAGAGCCGGCCCTTGCGCACCAGTTCAACCTGCGCATCGCGCAGTTTGTTGAGATTGCTTTCAAGCTCGCGGTTGAGGCGGACGACATCCTCGTTAACGTTCTGGATCTGGCTCGAAATGGCGCGCGCCTCGGCTTCGGCGTCCTGAGACCGCCGGAGGGCATCTTCCAGCTCCCTGTACTTCCGCTTCAGGAGCTTTGTGATGTAGTGGCCGTAGAGAATGACGCTGCCGATAATGAGGACGATCAGCCCGCCGATCACAATTTCGTAGTTGCGGAGCATTGAGAGCACCTGCCGCTCTTTGTCGGCCTTGGCGGTCCTGACCAGGGCCACCAGCTGCGTCAGATCCTTGGTCGAATGGCGCAGCGAAGCATAGCGCGACTGCATCTTGCCAACTTCCGACAGGGCGTCGGCCTGGCGACCTTCCGAGAGGAGCGTGAAGGTGGCCAGTGCATGCATCTCCATTGCCTTGAGACTGGTCTCCAGTCGGCCGGCCACGGAATTGAAGCGGGACTTCAGGCTGCCCGTCAGCGCATCGCCGAGATTGGCGCGAAGTCGCGATACTTCCAGGCGCATTTCCAGCGCCTTTGACTTGAAGGTGGCCAGGGCGTTGCCGACACTGCGTGAACGCAGGCTATCGACGACACTGGCATTCGCCTCCGTCGCTGCGTCCGAGATGGCTCGAACCGAGACGAGCTGGCGCACATGAGCGTCGGTGGCGCGCAGGCCGTTCTCATATCCCTGGATGATCCAGTGGCTCATGACCAGCCCGGCAACGATCGCGAGGACATTGAGCGTGGCCAGCGCATAGTAGACGAGATGAGCCTTGGGCCAGGACTTGGCCGTCTCGACCATCATGCCACTTTCTCCGATGTTCTGCGCAACGGGAACCACGCCGTAAAGACGGATCCCTTGCCCGGCAGGCTCTCCACATCGAGACCGCCTTCGTGCTCCTGCAGGATTTTCTCGACGGCAGGCAAGCCCAGCCCAGTGCCAAAGCTCTTGGTCGTGAACAGCGGCTCCATGATCTTTGCCCGGACATCCGGAGTCATGCCGGGGCCATTGTCGGCAATGCTGATGCTTAGGCCACGTGACGTCAGCTGTGAGGTGACCGTTATGCGCGGATCGTCAATGACGAACTTCTCGGGCTCATCACCGCGGCCAACCATGGCCTCGGATGCGTTGGTCAGGAGGTTGATGATGGCCCGCGACATGCGCAGCGTGTCGATCTCGATGCGTGCAGGTCCTGCGCCTAGCTTGCAGTCGATGGCGACCACACTGGGTAGCCGCTCGGCCTCTTCGGTGACCAGCCGGCCAAGCCACTCGTCGGCGCTGACCTCTTCCGTCTGCAGCGCCCGCTGCCGTGAGAAATCGAGAAGCTGCGTGATGATGTTATCGCAGCGGGTAATGCCATTGGCAATGCGCAGAAGCTGCTGTTCGACTCCCAGGCCCTTGTCCTTCAGCTTGCGCTCCAGAAGGAACGATGCGGTGCGGACGGCTCCCAGAGGATTGCGGATTTCATGGGCCACAGTGGCCGTCAGATTGCCGAGCTGCGCCATGCGCCCGCGGCGCAATACTTCGTCCTGCGCCTCCTTCAGACGCTTGACGTTTTCGGCGAGTTCGCGATTCAACCGGGAAATCTCGTCATTGACCCGCTTCAGCTCAGTCATCTCCGAGATATCGACCACGCTCACCAGTGCGGAACGGTGGCCGTCGCTGGACAGCGCAAGCCAGCCGGAGCTGATGATCAGAACGCGGCGGATCTCGCCCGATTTCGATTCGAGGTCGGTTTCGAAGCGGCAGGCCTTGCCCGGGAAGTCCGTATGGTGGGCGCCGAGCCTGGCGGTAATCTCAGCAGAATCGATGGCCTCGCTGCCAATCCCGAGATAGGCCAGCAGCAGCGGATTGGCGAAGCTGGTTTCTCCGCTTTCCTCCACCTGCCATATGCCCACCGGCACGGTCTGGGCGAGGGCGCGGTACTGTTCCTCGCGCTTGCGAATATCGGAGAGATTGGTGTTTGTCCCGATCAGATAGGTGTGCCCGTCAGCTGCGGCGAGGCGCGACTTGCGAGTGAGGACCGGCGCGGTTACGCCGGCACGGCTGGTGACGAATTCCTCGGCTTCGGCGGTCTGGCCGGTCAGCAGAACCGCCTGATCGCGCTGCTGAAATCCTTCCGCCTCGCGGCTAGGATAGAAGTCGTGGTCGGTGTGCCCGATGAGCTCATCGGCGGGTACGCCAATCAAGTTGCAATGCGCTGCGTTGGAGTACTCGAATTCCAGCTTCTCGTTCTTCACGAAGATCGAGGTCGGCAACTGGTCGAGTATCTGCAGCAGCGTATCGGCATCGCGTATCCGGCTCATGGTCCTGTGACCTTCGCTCATCCTTCGCTCCAGACTATGCAAGCACGGCATGGGAGGCCCGCCAGGCGACCCGCCGCAAACCTGCGCCGTCTGTGGTAAAAATCCCGTGTATGTCCGAGACCGTCCGAAAACCGGGTCCCTATGGCGGCGGCTGCCAGTGCGGCGCCGTGCGCTTCTCGATTGACGGCCCCCTCGGCAAGGCCGGCATCTGTCACTGCCGCATGTGCCAGAAGGCCTTCGGGAACTTCGGCGCCGCCTTGGTTTCGGTTCCAGCCGCTTCCGTGACCTGGACCCGGGGCAGCCCTGCCCAATTCCGGTCATCAGCGATTGTCGCACGTGGCTTCTGCAGCCGCTGCGGAACACCATTGTACATGCAGGAAGATGGTGACCCGAACTACGAGATAGCCATCGGCGCACTGGACGATCCCAATGCCATCGGCCCCATGACCGAGCAGTCCGGAGTCGAGAGCAAGGTTCAATGGTTCGATGGCATGGCGGTACTGCCCATTCAGACCACTGCGGATTACCGCTCGGCGGAAGACCTCGAACGCCTGAAGAGCCTCCAGCATCCCGACCACGATACGGAGCATTGGCCATGACCGAGAAGAAGGTCGTAACCGGCGGTTGTCAGTGCGGCGCCGTCCGCTTTGCCGTCGATGGCCCCTTCAACAACCCGCATATCTGCCATTGCCGCATGTGCCAGAAGGCCTTTGGCAACTACTTTGCGGCACTTGTCGGGGTGCAGCGCGAAAACCTGCACTGGACCCGCGGCCATCCGGCACATTTCCGGTCATCGGAGGTGGTGCAGCGCGGATTCTGCCGAGAGTGCGGTACGCCGCTTACCTTCGCCTATGATCACGCGAGACATATCGCCATCTCGATCGGCTCGCTCGATCACCCCGAGATCGTGACGCCGGAGCAGCAGTACGGGATCGAGGCCCGGCTGCCTGCCTTCGATCACTTGCACGAACTCACGGGATCTCGGACCGAGGATGACGTCCCGGCCGACATGATGGCAAAGCTCCGCAGCCGCCAGCACCCCGACCACGACTAGGTCACTCCGCAGCGGCCATCTGCGCGCGGCGGCGTCGGATCTCCTCATTCATCGCAAGAACGTCCGACGACGCGGTGGTCTCGCAGAGCGCCGGCACCACGCCATGCAGGAGGGCGGCAAAGGCAGCACGAAACAGCCGGAAGGAAAATCCGAAGGCGAAGGCCATGTGCTCGAAGTAGGTCTCGCCGACCTTCGCCGGGTGAGTGCGGAACAAGTGCGTGAGCATGCAAGTCGTCTCCCTGAACAGGTTGAAATTGCCCTGTTTCCAGCGGGATTGGCTCCCAAACTTATCGACAGATTCATGGTATTGTGAGAAATCTTCCCAATCTTGAAGGAGTACTTGCGATGGATGAACGGGATCGGCACATTTTGCGTGAAATTCAGTCGGATTGCGCACAGTCTCTTGAGGAACTGGCAACCAAGGTGAACCTGTCACGCAATGCCTGCTGGCGACGGGTCAAGGCGCTCGAGGACCGCGGCGTCATCCGCGGCAGGGTCGCCCTCCTCGATCCAGCCCGTCTCAATCTCGGCCTGACGGCCTTCATCGCCATCCGCACCTCGCAGCATGACCAGGCCTGGCTCGATCGCTTCAGTGCGGCGGTTCGCGACATCCCTGAAATCATCGGCGTCTACCGCACCACCGGCGACACCGACTACATGCTGCAGGCCGTGGTGCCCGACATGGCCGGCTATGACCGCCTCTACAAGCGCCTCATCGCGCGGGTTCCGCTCAACGATGTCTCTTCATTCTTCGTGATGGAGAAAGTCAAGGAGACCACGGCCCTGCCGCTCGACTACGCCAGCTAGGTCAGCGCGGCCTTGATTGCCGCCAAGGCCTCCTCGGCCTTCGCGGCGTCGGGGCCACCGGCCTGGGCCATGTCGGGGCGCCCGCCACCCCCTTTGCCGCCCAGCAGTGCAGCACCCACGCGGACCAGATCGACCGCATTGTAGCGGCTGGTCAGATCATTGGTGACACCGACGATCAGCCCCGCACGGCCTTCGTCATTGAGGCCGATCAGGGCGACCACGCCCGATCCCACCTTGGCCTTGCCCTCGTCCACAAGGCCCTTGAGGTCATTGGTCGAAATGCCCTTCAGCACACGCGTCATCACCTTGATGCCATTCACCGCCGTGATGCCGTCGTCGCCCTGAGCAGCGCCGCCACCCAGCGCCAGTTGCTTCCGAGCATCCGCCAACTCGCGCTCCAGCTTGCGGCGGTCCTCGATGAGGGTTTCGATACGGGGGACGATCTCGGCAGCCTGTGCCTTCAACGCAGCAGCAACGGCGAGGACCCGCCTGTCCTGCTCCTCCAGATAGTGGCGTGCCGCCGGTCCGGCCAGCGCCTCGATGCGGCGCACGCCAGCAGCCGAGGCACTCTCGCTCACCACCTTGATCAGGCCGATGTCGCCGGTGCGGCTCACATGTGTGCCGCCGCACAGCTCGAGCGAATAGATGGGACGGCCCGCACCATGGGTGTTGCGGCCCATGGAGACGACCCGCACCTCGTCGCCATACTTCTCGCCGAACAATGCCATGGCACCCTCGGCAATGGCGGCGTCGACCGACATGAGCCGCGTGGTGACCGCATCGTTTTGCAGCACGATCTCGTTGGCAATGGACTCCACCTGGGCAATCTCGTCGGGAGTCATGGCCTTGTTGTGCGAGACATCGAAGCGCAGGCGGTATGGCTCCACCAGTGAGCCCTTTTGCGCCACGTGGCTGCCCAGCGTGATCCGCAACGCCTCGTGCAGAAGATGGGTGGCCGAGTGATGGATGCGGTTGCCGGAGCGGCGGGCATGGTCGACCTGCAGCTCCACGGCATCGGCAGGATGCAGGGTGCCGCCTTCCACCTGCCCCATGTGAACGATGAGATCGCCCACCCGCTTCTGCGTGTCGGTCACGCGGAACACCGCGCCCTCGGCAGTCTTGATCACGCCGCGGTCGCCGGTCTGGCCACCGGACTCGCCATAGAAGGGCGTCTGGTTGACGACCAGCGCGCCGGTCTTGCCGGCATCCAGCCGATCGACCTCCTTGCCGTCGACCACCAGCGCACGCACGATGCCTTCGGCGCCTTCGGTGTCATAGCCCAGAAATTCGCTGGCGCCGAAGCGCTCGCGCAG
>JAPLOT010000045.1 GCA_026400595.1 Alphaproteobacteria bacterium
GCAAAGCCCGTTTGCTCGCGGGCCTCGGCGTGCCATTGGGTGTTCTTGGCCTGGTGCACGGCCTGCCCGAGCACGACCTGGGAGGCGGCGATCGCCTCTGCGAACTTCTGATCGTTTGACGGAAGGGCCTTCAGCCGAGCGGCCATCGCCGCATCGTCCCCGGCGAGCATGTCCGCGACGGCACCGGGCGACAGGCGATCATATTCCGGGAACAGGATATCGATGGCGATGGCGGCAGCGCCCTTGGCCCTGATTTCATTCACCAGCTGCGCCATGAGCGTTCGCGGCCATGGCCACTGGCCGATACGGTTGAGACTAGATTCGTCGATGTCGACGATGACGGCCTGAGCCGGCTGATCCGGTGGCTTCACCATGAACTGATAGAGATCGAAGGTCTTGAGCCGCAGTAATTCCACCGGTGTGGGATCGGAAATGCGCAGGGCGAGCGCGGCAATGAGCATCATCAGCGCAGCGACGCGGCCCCAGCTGCCGCGGCTTGCAAGCCGCTTGGCGATGAAGGAACGGGCCTTCAACCGCTACAGCCCTGCGCAATGGCGCTGCGCCCCAGCCGTGCCGCAGAGCAAGAAGTCAATGCTGGCGTGTCCATCCCGAGCTGTCTCGCCGCCGTGTGTCGCCTGTGGCCCTGGTCAGGTTTAGCCGTTTCCCCGGCGCAGTACCAGGCCGCCGGCAGCCGTGCGGCAAAGCCCCCACTACATGTTCGGATCGGGCTGACGGTCGGAGCCCGGCGTGAAGGCGGCCCGCTGCTGGTAGACAAGGCTGGCGAGGACCTCGCTGACCATGCCGAGATGGTTGCTGTGGCTGGCATACTGACGCTTGATGTCGACCAGGTAGGTGGTCACCGTATTCAACCGCTGCGCCAGCACGCGAGCGACGGTAAGCGAGACCTCCGGATCTGAGCGGAGATAGGCATTGGCGTCGTCGAAGACATAGACGGTGACCGGCGTCACGGCCACCACCGAGGCCGTATGGGGCACATCGAGCAGCGCCGACATTTCACCGAAGACCGAGCCCGGCTCGTCAATGACGGCCACCAGCGTCTCGCCGCGCCTCACCTCGACGCGGCCCTCCGCGAGGATCAGCAACTTGCCCGACTTGATGCCTTCCTGAAGAAGTACTGCCCCCTCAGGCAGGCTTCGCTTCAATCCCGCGTCAAACTTTTCGAACACCGGTGCCATCTTTGCGGGACTCCGTTCATGCTGCATTGCGTCAGAGAAGGTTACTGTAAGCACCGGTGTTGCCGCAATCTCAACCTTGGGTCCCTGCACTGCACAGAGTCATCGACGCTGCCCATAAATTGTGCAGAATATGAAGGACTTGCTTCTGGACCGACTGCAACCCAGCGCTGTGCGGGTTTTCCCGAACGGCGGCGGCGAATGCTGTTGCCATGCCGCGCCTGTTGACGGTTAAGTGACGGCCAATCTGCGACCGCGACGAATGCTTGGCATGCCGAATCTGATTGCTGGTTTCCTGCTTTTCTCGGGCTTCGCGGGATTGATCTATCAGGTCGCCTGGGTGAGGCTGATCGGCCAGAGCCTTGGCACGACCAGCGTATCGGTTGCCATCGTCATCTCGTCCTTCTTTCTCGGCCTCGCCCTGGGCAGCCATCTGGCCGGGCGCATGACCTGGCTCCGGTCGCGGATCGCCACCTATGCCCTGCTCGAGATCTGCATCGGGCTCTCGGCCCTCGTCCTGCTGCCGATCCTGCTGAACCTCGACTGGATCCTGGCGCTGGCACCGGCCTTCGGGTCCAGCCTCGTCCTGAAGGCGGCGCTCTGCCTGGCTCTGCTGATCCTTCCGACCACCGCCATGGGCGCGACATTTCCGGTCGCCGCCGCACTGCTGGAAGACCGTAGCGGCCATACCGGACGTCAGATCAGCAGGCTCTACAGCCTCAACACGCTGGGCGCCGTCCTGGGCGCGGCGCTGTCAGGGCTGTGGATCATCCCGGCGCTGGGACTCGATGGAGCGGTCTATCTGGCAGCTGCGGTCAACCTCGCCATCGCAGCCCTTGCCTTTGCGCTGTCCCGCAGCGGCGATAGCCTGCGCGGAGCGGCGACGCTCCCCGCCGAGGAAACAGCACCGCGCCCGGCCTGCCGCACGCCGGCCCTGATCACCCTGGCGCTGACCGGCGTGGTCTCGATCGCCTCGCAGGTGGGATGGACCAAGTTTCTGGTCATCTACATCGGCAGTACGATCTCCGGACTTTCGATCATTCTCGCGGTTTTCCTCTCCGGCATCGCCATGGGAGCCTGGCTCATGGGCCGCCGCATCGCGACGCTGAAGTCACCCGCTACAGCCATGGCCACCCTGCTGGCCGCTCTTCCCTTCGCTCTGATCGCCAGCCGCTTCCTGCTGAGCCTGCTGCCGGACATCCAGGCGATCATGAACCGGGCCGGAGAGGATACCGGCCTGCTGTTGTTCATCCGTGCCGCAACCATCGCGGCTGCGCTGCTGCCGCCGACAGTGCTGTTGGGCGCCATCTTCCCGCTCAACGTCCAGCTCTGCACCGGCGCCGGGGCCTCAACGCGGCGGGACATCGGCACGGCCTATGCCATCAACACGCTGTTCAGCATCGCAGGTGCGGCAACCGGCGGGCTGCTGATCATCCCGCTCTGGGGAACCGACATCCTGCTGGTCACCATGGCCGGCCTCGCCGCCTTTGCAGCCGTCATCTGGATACCTTGGCTTCCTCAGCTGCGCAGCCGCATGGCGCTTCTTGTCCCCATGCTGGCTGCAATCGCCCTGCTCGCCGCGGCCAAGGGCATCGACTATCGCAGCATGATTGCAAACGCCGGCTATGATGACCGTTCGCGCGCGGGAAAAGTGCCGACCTTTCACTTTCTCAAGGAAGGAAAGGCCGGCGTCATCAGCCTGACCAGCTATGACGGCAAGCAGATGCTGCTGCAGAACAACGGACTGAACGAGGCGGGCTTCACGCCGGGCGATCCGGGCGACGTGCCGATCATCGAGGTGCTGCTCGGCCTCGTGCCCTACATCCTGCATACCGACCCGCAGTCGGCCCTCGTCATCGGATTAGGCGCCGGCAACACGGCTGCGGTTCTCGCCGACACCGACGTGGCACGCATCAGGATCGTCGAACTCGAACCCGCCGTGACCGAAGCGGTCCGCGCCGTGGCAGACAGTCCCGTAAAGGTGCTTGACGATGCCCGTGTCGAGATCACCTACAACGACGCGCGCAACACGCTCGCCGTGGAAGACGAAAGCTACGACCTCATCGTATCGCAGCCGTCGCATCCCTGGGTGGCCGGCACCGCGGGCGTCTTCACCCGCGAGTTCTGGGAGATCGCCAGCAGGCGTCTGAACGACGGTGGCCTCTTTGCGCAGTGGCTCAATCTCTTCCGCATGAACGAGACGACGCTGAGGGCCGTGCTCAAGTCCTTCTTCGAGGTTTTTCCGGAGGGCTTCGTGCTGTCAAGCGAGAGGAGCCTGATCCTGTTGGGAAGCAACGGGACGATCATCCTGGATGAGCCGCGGGCAAGGGAGGTGCTTGCGCGCGCCGCCATGTCGGCGAGGCTGGCGCGGCATGGCGTGAAGGACGCCAACGACCTGCTGTGGTACTATGTGCTGTCGCGCGAGGAGGCCCTCGCCCTTGCCGGGGACTCGCCCGGCAATCTTGACCGCAATATCCTGTCGGAAGTCGAACTCGCTCGCCTCACCCGCGATCCCGAGGGTGAGGAGGATCCTGAGGCCATCCTGCGCGCTGCCGGCCGGATGGACCCGACCCATCTGCTCGAAGACAACACGCCGCAGCGCCTCGCGCAGTTTGCGGACTATCTCATCGCGCAGGAAAGCTTCGACAAGGCTCAGGCCGCCATTCGCCAGCTGCGTGCGGGGGACCCGGACGCCGCGCACAGCCTCGAGCTCCGCCTGCTGCTGGCAAGGGGCGACTATCCGGCAGCCTTCAAGCTTTACCATTCCGACGCGGGCTGGAGCGACGCAGCCAAGCTGGCGCTGGCCCGGGCCTTTGCCGATGTCGGGCGGATGGATCAGGCGTGGGAGGCGGCTGCGGGCGCGGCGGACTCGCCCGCACGGACAGCAGAACTGGCACGGCTTTCCTATCTCGATCCGGAACGGGCGATGGCCGGGCTGCAGGGACCGGTTGCCGCAGCCTGGCAGATGCTGGCGCGGCAGAAAGCGGCACCCGCGAAGCCGGCCGTCACGGCAAGCGACATCGAAGCGGCCGGAGGATTGCTGTCCGTCACCGATTCCTACTTTGCAAAGCAGGCGCTGCTTCGCGAAGCCATGTTGCGGCAGGATGACCGCGACATCGCGCGCCATAGTCGGGCCCTCGCAGAAGCGGCCCGGCGCAATGCGGCGCGGCTGGTGACAATCGGCCAGCACGCCGACGCCGCGGGAGACATTCCGCTCCTGGGCGAGGTCCTCGTCCAGATCTACAAGCTCGATGAATTGGTGGACGGATATGAGGCGTTGCGCAGCAAGTATGCGAAGCTGGTTCCCGCGGCGGCTACAGGAGAAAGGCAATGACCGACATGAAGATCGTCGCCTACCGGCTCTACCCGTACGATAGCCGCGTGCGTATCTCGGCAGGCGAACGCGATCGCCGCTGGTTGGACGAAACGCAGGACTCCTATGCTTTTCGCTGCCTTCCGCTGAACATTGCCAATCAGCACGGCTGGGCGGTCTATCCGGCCAGCGAGATTTCCGCGATCTGGACCGGCGGCCCACGCATCGAGGATATCGACATCTTTCACAGCGGCCAGGGGATCGCCGCCAGCGCCTTCGGCCATGGCGTGTTGACCTTCCATATCCTCCACGTGATCAAGCTACCGCCGCAATACAATCTCCACATCTCCGGGGCGCCCAACATCGTGAAGCGCGGGATCGTGCCGCTGACCGGCGTCTACGAGGCAGACTGGGCGCCTTTCTCGTTTACCATGAACTGGAAATTCACCGAGCCCGATATCGAAGTGCGCTTTCCGCCCGAGGAGCCCATCTGCTTCTTCTTTCCCGTTCAACGCAACCTGATCGAGAGTTTTGACTTCGCCATCGAGGACATTCAGTCAGCGCCGTCGCTGGCGGAGGAACACCGCATCTGGAACGCGGGCCGGACGGCCTTTCTCAAGGACCTCGATAAACAGGACGGAAGCTGGCAAAAACACTACTTTCAGGGGCGCCTGCCCAGCGGCGGGGCCTGTCCGGTGAACGACCACAAGACAAAGCTCAAGCTCAGCGAGCCGAAGAAATCCTGACTCTCGGGAAGCCGCGAAGCCCGCGTTAACCCTAACGATTTACTACCTGTGGCGGTAAAGCTCGCGGTAATCCGTATACTGTGCAATTTATCTCTCATCGATAAATTGCCTGTACGAAGAGTCAGGACCACCAAACAGAGAGAGCACAGGACATGTTGGATATCGTCAAGATCAGTGAACAGCTTTTTGCCAAGCTTCAGCAGGAAGCCGATGTGCTCATGTCGGATCGGCTGCTGAGCCAGCAGGTCCTGGAGGCCCGCACCCGCGAGCTGATGAGCAAGCGCGACGACGAGATGAATCGCATCGAGCAGTGGGCCGCGCAGCAGAAGGCGCTGATCAGCGAGATCTTCTCGGCCCTCATCGCCGAGGTGGAGGCCGACCGCCAGCGCAACGAGTCGAACCTGATGCGCATGAAGGGCGAATACAGCTTCGAGAAGTCGCGCAGCGAAGCCGCGCCGGCCCGCGAATCCTCCAATCCCCGCGTGGTGGAGCAGAGCGAACGCTTCCTCAAGGCTGCTCAGTAAGTTCCTGGCGAGGGGATCGCAATGCGCTCCCCTCGACCGGCCTGTGTGATGCGGGTCAATGACCGTCTTATCATGGCGGATCGATATTGCCGGCAGCAGTGAGGCCGCCACCAGGCGCCTGCCGCAATGCCCAGCCGCCCTCACCACCCCAAATCCGCTCGACCATCCTGCGGCGATCCTCTAGCCTGCGACTCACTTTGCTTTCGAGGTGTGGGCTGGCGGGAGATCGATGCGGGGCGAGGGCCATTGTGGCAGATCAAGGATGGCCATACGCCTGATTGCCGGTATGGCTGCCGCGCTTGCGCTGACCGGCTGTACATTCGGCAGCGCGGATGATTTCGGCGCCGCAGGCCCGGTCAGCGGCACCATCCGCGAACTGCTGATCACGGCCGCAGGCGTCATGCTGATCGTCGTGATCCCCGTCTACCTGTTGACCATCGGCTTTGCCTGGCGCTACCGCGCCTCCAACAGGTCCGCGCGATATGCGCCGGACTGGGCGTACTCGCCGCGCATCGACTTTGTCATCTGGGCCGTGCCAATGCTCATCATCGCCGCGCTCGGCACGCTGGTCTGGATCTATACCCACCGCCTCGACCCCTACCGCCCATTGCAGGGCGACGGACCGCCTCTGGTCATCCAGGCGGTGGCGATGGACTGGAAGTGGCTGTTCATCTACCCCGAACACAAGGTTGCCGCGGTCAACGAACTGGTGATCCCGCGCGGCCGTCCGGTGACCATCGCGCTGACCTCGGACACGGTGATGAACGCCTTCTTCGTGCCGGAGCTCGCCGGCCAGATCTATGCCATGGCGGGCATGGAGACGCGCCTCAACTTCCGTGCCGACCGTGACGGCGCCTATGTGGGCCGCAACACCCAATACAGCGGCTCCGGCTTCGCCGATCAGTCCTTCACGCTGCGTGCGGTTCCGGCACAGGACTATGACGACTGGATCGACCTCTTGCGCCAGTCGCCGCTTGCGCTGGACCAGGAGGCCTATGCCGCGCTCGCCGCTCCCAGCAGCAAGGTTCCGGTCGCCTACTACTCCGCGGTGCCGGAGGATCTCTTCGCCTCGGTCATCGCAAGCTATCGGTTGCCCTCCGCACATGCGGGACATGAGTGACATGCTGGGGAAGCTGACCTTCGACGCCCTGCCCTTCTACAGCGACATCGCCTTCGGCGGCGCGCTGATCACCGTGCTGGGCGCTGCAGGCGTGATGGCCATCGTCACATGGTTCGGGTGGTGGCGTTCGCTCTGGACGGGCTGGCTCACCAGCGTCGACCACAAGCGCATTGGCATCATGTACATCGTGCTGGCCGCGATCATGCTGCTGCGCGGTTTCGTCGATGCCGCGATGATGCGGGCCCAGCAGGCCATCGCCGTGCAATCGGATGGGTATCTGCCGCCCGGCCACTTCGACCAGATCTTCTCCTCGCATGGCACGATCATGATCTTCTTCGTGGCAATGCCATTCCTCACCGGGCTGATCAACTTCGTCATGCCGCAGCAGATCGGCGCGCGCGACGTGGCCTTTCCCTTCATCAACGCCGTCAGCCTGTGGCTGACCGCGGCCGCTGCCGCCATCATCATGGCCTCGCTGGTGCTTGGCCGCTTCTCGACCGCGGGCTGGACCGCCTATCCGCCCTATTCGGGCCTGGACTACAGCCCCGGCGTCGGCGTCGACTACTGGATCTGGGCCGTGTTGCTGAGCGGCGTCGGCACCACGCTGACCGGCATCAATTTCGTCGTGACCATTCTACGGAAGCGGGCGCCCGGCATGCACATGATGTACCTGCCGCTCTTCACCTGGACGGCGCTGTGCTCCAGCATCCTCATGGTCTTCGCCTTTCCGGCCCTTACCGTGGTCGGCGCATTGCTTGGCCTCGACCGCTATCTCGGCATGCATTTCTTCACCAACGACGC
>JAPLOT010000377.1 GCA_026400595.1 Alphaproteobacteria bacterium
TTCAGGTTCACAATGGGAGGACGAGATGAACTTCAAGCTTACCTTTGGTATTGCCGCCGCTGCACTGATGCTGGCAGCGCCCGCCTTGGCTGCCGACCTCAAGTTTGCCCCGGGAGAGGACAAACGCTTCAACTGGGCGGACTATGATGCGTTGAAGAGTGTTGATCTCAAGGGCGAGACGCTGACTGTGTTTGGGCCCTGGCGTGGTGACGACGAAGCCTTGGTCCAATCCGTGCTTGAGTACTTTCGTCAGGCCACTGGCGCTGAAGTGAAGTATTCCTCCTCAGAGAACTATGAACAACAGATCGTGATCGATACGCAGGCTGGCAGCCCGCCCAACATCGCGATCCTTCCCCAGCCCGGCCTTCTGGCCGATCTCGCCTCCAAGGGGCTGCTGGTTCCGCTTGGTGACGACGCTGCCAACTTCATCAAGACCAATTATGGAGCCGGAGAGAGCTGGGTGGCGCTTGGCACCTACAAGGACAAGGATGGCACCGCCAAGTTCTTTGCATTCCCCTACAAGGCAGACGTGAAGAGTCTGGTTTGGTACAGCCCCGAGAACTTCGAAGATGCGGGCTATGAAGTGCCCAAGACCATGGAAGAGCTCGTTGCCCTGTCGGAAAAAATCGTCGCGGACGGCGGCAAGCCCTGGTGCATCGGGCTCGGTTCGGGAGGCGCCACCGGCTGGCCTGCAACGGACTGGGTCGAGGACATCATGCTGCGGACCCAATCTCCAGATGTCTATGACAAGTGGGTGACCAACGAGATCAAGTTTGATTCGCCCGAGGTGGTCGGCGCAATTGAGACCTTCGGATCCTTCGCAAAGAACGATGCCTGGGTCGATGGCGGTGCGGCCGGTGTAGCCTCGACCGACTTCCGCGACAGCCCGAAGGGCCTCTTCTCGACCCCGCCCAAGTGCTACATGCACCGGCAGGCGTCCTTCATTCCTTCCTTCTTCCCGGAGGGCACCGTGCTCGGCGAGGATGCCGACTTCTTCTATTTCCCCGCCTTTGCGTCAAAGCCCGATCTCGGTGCGCCGGTCCTCGGTGCCGGAACGCTGGTGAGCATCACCAAGGACTCCAAGGCTGCGCGCGCCTTCATCGATTTCCTGGAAACGCCGCTGGCACATGAACTGTGGATGGCGCAGTCGGGCTTCGTCACGCCGCACAAGGGCGTGAACAAGGATGCCTACGCCAACGATGCGCTGAAGAAGCAGGGCGAGATCCTGTCGAACGCCACGACCTTCCGCTTCGATGGCTCCGACCTGATGCCCGGCAAGATCGGCGCGGGCGCATTCTGGACCGGAATGGTCGACTATGTCGGCGGAAAATCGGCGGCTGACGTCGGAGCGGCTATCCAGAAAGCCTGGGACGAGATCAAGTAAGCGCGCCTTCCTCCACGCGCTGACACGATGACTTCCGGGTGGCAATCGCCATCCGGAAGCGCTTTCTTCATTCGCGAGGTGCTAGCATGCTCGAGCAATTGCTATGGGCCGGAGCCATCATCATTCTGGGTGTTGGCGGGTGTTTCGGCTATTTCTACGGCTCCAATCTTCTGCTCGACCGCATCTTTCCGGCGCATGCCGCCGACATGTCGAAGGCACACCGGAATCTCAAGTTCCAGTCGGTGATCCGGCCGTGGCTCTTCCTGGGGCCGGCACTCGTCCTTCTGACCGTCTATCTCATCTATCCGGTGTTCCAGACCATCTGGCTTTCGTTCCACGACAAGTCGGGCGAGGCCTTTGTCGGCGGCGCAAACTATGCCTGGGCCGTCAATGACGGGCAGTTCCGGCAGTCGATCTTCAACAATTTCCTGTGGCTTCTCGTGGTTCCTGCAGCTTGCACGTTCATCGGGCTGATCATTGCGGTGCTCACCGATCGCATCTGGTGGGGCAATATCGCGCGGAGTCTGATCTTCCTCCCCTTGGCCATCTCCTTCGTGGGCGCCAGCGTGATCTGGAAATTCGTCTACGACTACCGTGGAGAGGGGCAGGACCAGATTGGCATTCTGAACGCCATCGTCAGCTGGTTCGGCTTTGAGCCGCAGGTCTGGATCGCCCTGCCGTTCTGGAACAACTTCTTTCTTATGGTGATCCTGATCTGGATCCAGACCGGCTTTGCAACGGTCATTCTGGGCGCAGCGCTTCGTGGCGTGCCGGAGGACACGCTGGAGGCGGCCGTCATCGATGGCGCCGGTCCCTTCAAGATCTTCTGGCGCATCATGGTGCCGCAGATCATGAGCACCATCATCGTGGTGTGGACCACAATCACCGTGTTGGTGCTCAAGGTCTTCGACATCGTACTCACCATGACCAACGGCCAATGGGACACCCAGGTTCTCGCAAACCTCATGTATGACTGGATGTTCCGCGGTGGCGGCGATTTCGGACGCGGAGCGGCCATCGCCATTGTCATCATGCTGGCAGTGCTGCCGATCATGATCTGGAACATCCGGCAGGCCAATGCCGAGCAGAAGGGAGGGCACTGACATGCTCGACCGCATCCGTCTCGAGCCCTCTCGCTTCTTCCTGCATCTCACGGTCTTCGTTATCGTCGCGATCTGGACCTTGCCGACAGCCGGCCTCCTGGTCTCGTCCCTGCGTGACAAGAACCAGATCGCGGTCTCGGGTTGGTGGACGGCGCTCAAGACAAGCGACCGAAACGCACAGGGGCGCATGAAGGGTGCTGCCGACCAGATCGAGAAGGACGGCAGTTTCGTGATCTCCGGAAATCTTCTTGAGAGTTCGGACGGCAGGGGCACCATCCGGGCCTTCGGTATTCGAGTCCAGAAACCTGACGAGTTTCCGGCGGGTATTGCCGCCGCACTGGATGGCGGCAAGACACTCCTGGTCAATGGAGACGGCTCATACGTCTTTTCGTCGCCCGTGGCCTTCGAAGGAGATCGGGGCCAACGCGTCTTCTACGTCATATCGGTGCCCCCGCGGTTCACCACCGAGAACTATGAAAATGTCCTGTTCGCGCAGAACATCGGGCGCTCATTCGTGAACTCGCTGACCGTCACCATTCCGGCGACGATCATTCCAATCCTGATCGCAGCCTTCGCGGCCTATGCGCTTGCATGGATGAAATTGCCGGGACGCGGCTTCCTCATTGCCGTGATCGTCGGACTTCTGGTCGTTCCTCTGCAGATGTCGCTCATCCCGCTGCTCAAAATCTACAATGCGTCTGGTTTTCTGGCGAAGACCTATCTGGGCGTCTGGCTTGCACATACCGGCTTCGGCTTGCCCTTCGCCATTTACCTGTTGCGCAGCTACATGGCCGGGCTGCCAAAGGATCTGATCGAATCCGCGCAGGTGGATGGCGCCAGCGACTTCAAGATCTTCCGCCGCATCATTCTGCCACTGTCATTTCCGGCGCTTGCCTCCTTTGCCATTTTCCAGTTCCTCTGGGTGTGGAACGACCTCCTGGTAGCGATGGTCTTTCTTGGAAGCGAGCAGGACAAGATCGTGCTGACATACTCGCTCAACTCCCTGCTGGGCTCGCGCGGCGGCAACTGGGAGATCCTCACCGCCTCGGCCTTCATCACAATCATCGTTCCGCTCATCGTGTTCTTCTCGCTGCAGCGTTACTTCGTACGCGGCCTCCTCGCTGGTTCGGTCAAGGGGGGCTGACATGCAAGGAAAGCCCGCAACCCAGATGGCTTCCGCGCCGGCGCTTGATCACGACTGGTGGCGCGGGGCCGTCATTTACCAGATCTATCCGAGGTCCTTCCAGGATTCGAACGGTGACGGCATCGGCGATCTCAACGGCATCACCGAGCGCCTGGGCTATGTCGCCGCACTCGGTGCAGATGCGATCTGGATCTCGCCCTTCTTCACCTCACCCATGCTCGATTTCGGCTACGACGTCTCGGACTATCGTGACGTTGATCCGATGTTCGGCAGCTTGGAGGATTTCCGAAAGTTGGTCGCAAGAGCGCATGAACTCGGCATCCGGGTCATCATTGACCTGGTGTTTTCCCATACCTCTGACCAGCATCGTTGGTTTCAAGAAAGCCGACAGTCACGCGAGAATCGCTATGCTGACTGGTATGTCTGGGCAGATCCCAAGCCGGACGGTACGCCGCCCAACAACTGGCTATCGCTCTTCGGCGGTTGCGGCTGGGAATGGGAGGCGCGGCGCAGGCAGTACTACTTTCACAACTTCCTGAAGCAGCAGCCGGATCTGAATTTCCATTGCCCTGCCGTGCAGGATGAACTGCTCAGCATCGCCCGCTTCTGGCTGGACCTGGGAGTCGACGGCTTCCGGCTCGATACGGTGAACTTCTATGTTCACGACAAGGAGCTGCGTGACAATCCGCCGGCGCGGAACCGGGAGAGCCTGGAGATTCCCTTGGCCAATCCCTATGCCTGGCAGGATCATGTCTATGACAAGAGCAGGCCGGAGAACCTGAGGTTCCTGGAGCGCATGCGGGCCTTGATGGACGAGTACGGTGCCATCACTTCGGTAGGCGAAGTGGGTGACGCCGAGCGGTCGCTGCAGACAATGGCTGCCTATACCGAAGGCAATCGCCGCCTGCACATGTGCTATTCCTTCGATTTCCTCAGCCGTGCCTTCGGGAAGGCCCATGTGGAGAAGACCATCCGCGATTTCGAGCGCGTGGCGGGAGGCAGCTGGGGCTGCTGGGCCTTCTCCAACCACGACGTGGAACGCCACGTCTCCCGCTGGGCCGTGTATGGACGGGACCGGCTCACCTTCGGACGCTTCACGCTGGCTTTGCTGATGGCGCTGCGCGGCTCGGTCTGCATCTATCAGGGCGAGGAGCTGGGACTGTCCGAGGCGGAGGTGCCGTACGAGTTAATCCAGGACCCTTACGGGAAAGTGTTCTGGCCCGAGTTCAAGGGCAGGGATGGGTGCCGAACGCCCATGGCATGGGATGCCGACAAGCCCAATGCAGGGTTCTCGTCAGCTAATCGCACCTGGCTGCCGGTGGCGCTCGATCATCCCGGCTCCGCCGCCATCAAGGCCCGCGAGGAAAACCCCGAAACGCTTCTGGAGGACTATCGCCGCTTCATCAGGCTGCGCCACGCGCATGAAGCCCTGCGCATCGGCAGTATCCGCATCGAGGAGTCTCTCGGTGACGTCCTTGCCTTCGGGCGCCAGCACGGCACCGAGTCCATCCTCTGCGTGTTCAACTTTGCGCTCAGCGTTGCACGCTGGCCCCTTCCGGAAGGAGTCGAGGCGAAGAGCCTTGCCGAAGCTGGAGCACGATTGGAGGGCCGCGAGATCATTCTGGATGGCAATGGCGCGATCTACCTGACCGTTACGGAGGGGAACTGAAAATGGCCGACATCAAGATATCAAACCTGATCAAGGCCTACGGCGCGGTCCAGATCCTCAAGAACATCAATCTCGACATCACGTCGGGAGAGTTTGTGGTCTTCGTCGGGCCGTCGGGTTGCGGCAAGTCCACGCTCTTGCGGACAATCTCCGGACTTGAGAACATCACCTCCGGTGAATTGCTGATCGATGGCCAGGTCGTAAACGAGGTTCCACCGTCCAAACGCGGCATTGCCATGGTGTTCCAATCCTATGCGCTCTACCCGCACATGAGCGTCTACGAGAACATCGCCTTCACGCTCGAGAATGCAGGCATCCCACGGGATCAGATTCGCCAGAAGGTCGAGAAGGTCGCCGAGATGCTTCAGCTCACGCCCATGCTGACCCGCTTGCCGAAGAACCTGTCAGGCGGGCAGCGCCAGCGCGTGGCGATCGGACGCGCGATCGTCAGGGACCCGAAGGTCTTCCTCTTCGACGAACCGCTCTCGAACCTTGATGCGGCCCTGCGGGTCCAGATGCGCTTCGAGATCTCGCGGCTCAAGAAATCGCTACCCAACACAACCATGATCTATGTGACGCACGACCAGGTCGAGGCCATGACCATGGCCGACCGCATTGTCGTATTGCGATCGGGTATTGTTGAGCAGGTTGGAACACCGCTCGACCTTTACAACCGGCCAGACAATCTCTTTGTGGCAGGCTTCATCGGGTCCCCGCAGATGAACTTCATCAAGACGGAAATTGTCTCGGCAACGGCAAAGGACGTGAAGGTGAGTGTCCCGGGTGGTGGCACGGTGAGCGTCGCGGCTCCGGGCCGGAAGTCCGGAGAGAAAGTCACGCTCGGGATCAGGCCGGAGCACCTGGTTCATGACCCGAAGGGACCGAT
>JAPLOT010000085.1 GCA_026400595.1 Alphaproteobacteria bacterium
CGCGGCCTCACCGAGAGCCTGCCGTACCACCGGCTGTTCAACACGCCGATCGCCGAAGGGGCCATCGTCGGCGCGGCGGTCGGCTACGCGCTGTGCGGCGGACGGGTGGTGGCCGAGCTCATGTACTGCGACTTTGTCGGCCGGGCAGGCGACGAGATCTTCAACCAGATGGCCAAGTGGCATTCCATGTCGGGCGGCGTGCTGAAGGTGCCGGTGGTGCTGCGCTGCTCGGTCGGCAGCAAGTATGGCGCCCAGCATTCGCAGGACTGGACGGCGATCGTGGCCCACATGCCGGGCCTCAAGGTGCTCTATCCGGCGACACCCTATGACGCGAAGGGCCTGATGGCTTCAGCATTGTCGAGCGAGGACCCGGTGGTCTTCTTCGAGAGCCAGAGGCTCTACGACACGGTCGAGACGCTCCACGCAGGTGGCGTGCCGGCGGACTACTACCGGATCCCGATGGGAGAACCGGACGTGAAGCGCGAAGGCCGCGATGTCACCGTGCTCACCATCGGCCCATCGCTCTATGCCGGGCTCGCCGCCGCCGACCAGCTCGAGCAGGTGCATGGCCTGTCGCTCGAGGTGATCGACGCGCGCTCGCTGGTCCCCTTCAACTATTACCCGGTGCTGGCCTCGGTGAAGAAGACCGGACGCCTGCTGGTCGTCTCGGAGGCCTCGGAACGCGGCAGCTTCGCCATGACGATTGCCGCCAATGTCACGCGCTTCGGCTTCGCCGATCTCAAGGCGCCGCCGCGCGTGCTGGGCTCGCCCAACTGGATCGTGCCGGGCGCCGAAATGGAGACCACCTACTTCCCGCAGGCCGACGACATCTTCGAGGTTGTCACCGCCGAGATGTTCCCCGAAAAACACAGCAACCGCCGCGGCGTCCGGACCTGGAACGACCTCGACCTCGCCCGCGCCGGACTCTGAGAAAGGATACCGACATGGATACGCCGATCGTGATGCCGCAGCTCGGCAACGAAATCGAGGAAGCCCAGATCGATGGCTGGACCAAGGCCGTGGGCGACAGCGTGACCGAGGGCGAGACGCTGCTCACCATCACCACGCCCAAGCTCACCATGGAAATCCCGGCGCCGGCCTCGGGCACACTGAAGGAGATCCTCGTTGCGGCGGACGATCTCGCTTCTGTGGGCGCCACGCTCGGCGTGATCTCGGCCTGACCATGGACGATGCCATCGCCTTTCGCTCGCAGGGCACGGAAGGCCGTCCCTGCCTGCTGTTGCATGGCTTCGGCTCCGACCGCCTGTCCTGGCTTGGCACGACGCCCTTCCTTCCCGGTCCGCTGATCCTCCACACGCTGGATTTGCCGGGCCACGGCGAGTCCGGGCTGGGCGTCGACGACGGCACGCCCCTCGCCTTGTCGCGGCGCATCGAAGCCGTACTCGACATGCGCGGGCTCTCCGGTCTGCAGATCATCGGTCACTCTCTCGGCGGCGGCCTGGCCATGATGCTGGCCGCACGCCGGCCAGATCTCGTGTCCGGCCTCTGCCTCATCGCACCGGCGGGACTTGGCATGGGTGTCGACCGCGATTTTGTCACGGCCCTCCCGCGCGCCGCGACTCTCGAAGACCTGACGGCCCTGCTCCAGCGCCTCGTGGTGCGGCCCCAGCTCATCGGCAAGCAGGTCGCCTCCCGCGTGCTGCAGCAGCTGTCGCGCGACGGCGCGCGCGCCGCGCTGGCACGGATCGGCGAAGGCCTGCTGGCCGCTGAAGCCGAGATGCAGCAGGCCGCGCTGAAGGTGGCGCAGGGCGGCATTCCCCGCATGGTTATCTGGGGCGCGGAGGATCGCATCAATCCGGCTTCGCGCAACACGCTCGCCGTCTTCGGCGGCGATCAGCACGGGATTGCCGATGCGGGCCACCTGCCGCATATCGAAGCGGCGCGCCTGGTGAATGCCCTCATCGCGGCATATCTCAAGGCGGATGGAGCCTGTCGATGGCTAAGCTCCGGCGCGGCACCCTGTCGGCCTTCGCGGATGATGCCTCGCTCCGCCTGCGCGCCGCCTGGCTCTACCATGGCCATGGGCTGACCCAGAACCAGGTGGCCGAGCAGCTCGGCATCGGCCGCACCACGGTCATCCGCCTGCTGGAGGAAAGCCGCAAGCGCGGTGAGGTGAAGATCTGGATCGAAGACGGCGAGGCGGGCCTGGTCGAACTTGCCGTGGCGCTGGAGCAGCACTACGGCATCGACGAGGTTATCGTGGTTCCGGCACAGGGCGGC
>JAPLOT010000484.1 GCA_026400595.1 Alphaproteobacteria bacterium
TGCCGCTGTTGCGTCAACACCCCAATGGTTGAATCCGATGTTGGAGAGGTTGCCCTTCTCCCAAAACCCTATTGGAACATTGACAAGCGTTCCTACTGTCCAGTTGAACTTGCCCTCGTGCCAGCCCAGCGTCGCTCCAAGGACTGGATCACCGAAATTGAAGTCTTCGCCTTCGATATTTGTGCTGATTGTTGCTCCGCCCGGTCCAGTCAGCGAGGCACCGGCGCGAACATCCTTCCAGCCTATGACCCCAGTTGCACTAAGCGCAAAATGGCCACCGAGGATTGGCTGGTCCAACACCCAGAGTGCAGTCGGCAAGGAATAGAATGCATCGGCGTCGATGCCCCCTGAAAGCGTCAGACCGGCTATGTTCAGATCGGCGTTGGCATTGCCGGTGTAGTAATAGTTCAGGCTCTGGGCATAGACACCGGGCGGTGGAAGATAGCCCGAGAGTTCCGTCTTTGACCCCAACAAGTACCAGCCAGTGCCACCCTCAGCGGCAAGACTTTGAGATGTTGATCCCAGGAATATCGCGAAGCAAAGAATGGTGCCGCCGACTTTCATCACTTGCCCTTTGTGGTCGTGAGGTTCCATCACAAGCCTTCGCTCGACAAAACTATAGTATCTTCACGTTGAGGGGAACAAGAACCGATTCAATGTCGATGCTGACTGCAGAGTCATACATAATTGTGGCACGGTCGCGAGCTATCTGGTGGGTGCAAGACGGGGAGCTGCCGGCCGATTTGTGGATGTTGGCAGTCACATTTGCAACCCACTTGACGCTAAGGCGTCACCGCTCATACTGCGGCCTAGTCGTACCGTTCGTACCTCGGTCAGGTCATCCGGCAAACTTCGGCCTGACCGCTTTCAGTGGAGTATAGGATGTTGAGCGCTTCGAGACGTGTCTTCCTTGGTCTTTTCGCGGCTTCGGTAGCGACGGGAACGGCGCCGCCGTTCGTTTTGGCCAGTGGTGCCGCCCCTCTTGCTTCATGGGCGAACGGCGATGCCCGCGAGCGCATCATCTCCTTTGTCGAGTCGACCGTGAAGGAAGGTGGTCCCAGCTTCGTTCCACCCGAGGATCGCATTGCGGTTTTTGATAATGACGGCACCTTGTGGAGTGAGAAGCCCGCTTACTTCCAACTCTTCTTTGCACTTGACCGGATCAAGGCGATGGCGCCGGATCACCCTGAGTGGAAGGATGTGGAGCCATACAAGAGCATACTTGCCGACGATTTCGAGAACTTGGCCAAGCTGGGTGAACACGCATTGCTCGAAGTCTTGATGCAAACGCACGCTGGCATGAGCGTCGATCAGTTCCAGGCTTTTGTCACAGCGTGGCTTGCCAACGCCAAGCATCCCAAGTTCCAGCGCGGCTATGATACGCTGGTGTTTCAGCCCATGTTGGAGCTTCTTTCGTATTTGCGCGACAATGGATATCAGACGTGGATCGTGTCAGGTGGCGGCATCGAATTCCTGAGGACTTTTGCGGAAAAGACCTATGGCATCCCACCGCAGCAAGTGGTGGGCTCGAGCATCGTGACCGAATTTCAGATGGTCGATGGTAAGCCGACACTGGTGCGGCTGCCGAAGATCGACTTTATCGATGACAAGGCGGGCAAGCCTGTGGGAATCAACAAGTTCATCGGCAAGCGGCCGATCTTCGCGGCGGGTAACTCCGACGGCGATCTGCAGATGCTGCAATGGACCTCGGCTGGTGCAGGGCCACGCTTCGGCATGATCGTTCATCACACCGATGCAGATCGGGAGTTTGCCTATGACCGTGAATCATCCGTCGGCCGGCTCGATAAGGCGCTGGATGAGGCCCCATCTGCGGGCTGGCTGGTTGTCGATATAAAGAACGACTGGACCCAGGTCTTTCCGGCGATTTAGGCTCGCCTGCTGACACTGTTGCGATTTTCCAATGAGTGTTCCGTCCCGACCCT
>JAPLOT010000557.1 GCA_026400595.1 Alphaproteobacteria bacterium
TGGTGACGAAGGCCTCGGGCCTGGCGATGCCTTCGACCGCCTCGTAGGCCTTGCGGACCCAGTGGAAGCGGGCCGCCGTCTTGCCCCCGTTGCGGAGGGACCATGCCGTGCTGCTGGGGAGATAGGCATAGCCGCCCGGGGCCAGCGCATGCGATTTGCCCGCGAACGTGAGCGTCACCTCGCCCTCCACGACGAAGATCACGCCCTGCGCCTCCGGATCGGGTTCGGGCCTGTCGCTGCCGCCGCCGGGTGCGACCTCCATGATGTATTGCGAGAAGGTCTCCGCGAAGCCCGACAGCGGCCGCGCGATGATCCAGAGCCGCGTCTTGTCCCAGTGCGGCAGCGAGCTGGTGACGATGTCCATCATCACGCCCTTCGGGATCACCGCATAGGCTTCGGTGAAGACGGCGCGGCCAGTGAGAAGCTGGGATTGCGGCGGGTGACCGCCGGTGGGCGCAAAGTAGGGCGTTTCGGCCATGATCTGCCTTGATGGACTCGGTGAGAGCCTTGAGCTTAGCCGAAGCGGCTCAGACGTAGAAGGCGGGTTTCGGTTCGAGGTGAATGGCCTCGGCCGCGCCGGACTCGAGTGCGCGGACGCCTGCGGCGGCGACAGCGCTCGCCACATAGCCGTCCCAGGCCGAGGCGCCCGCCGGCTTTCCGCTGGTGATCGAGTTCACCCAGGCCTGGTTCTGCAGCCGGTACGCGGCGGCGAAGCGCGGCCGCCAGTCGGGCGCGAAGCGGAAAGACGAAACACCCGCGGCGCGGGTCTCGCTGTTGACCGGCGGGGCCAGCGAAATGGTGCCGGTCTCGCAGACCAGTTCGCCCTTGATGTCGTAGCCGTAGCCGCAATTGAGATAGAGTTCGACATCGACCACCTGGCCCTGGTCGGTCTCGAAGACCACCAGCAGGGGATCGTCGAAGCCGGCCGCAGACGATGCACGCGGCTTGATCACGCGAACCGTCTTCAGCTCCGCCGCGAGCAGCCAGCGGGCGATGTCGATCTCGTGGACGCAGGAATTGTTGATCGACATGGCCGAGGTGAAGAAGGAGGGTGCGGAGGCATTGCGATGGGCGCAATGGAACATGAGCGCCGGACCAAAGTCGTTGGACTGCAGCGCGGCGCGCATCTCGCCATAGGCGGGATCGAAGCGGCGCATGAAGCCCACCTGCACCAGGCGCTTTCCGCCCTTCATCTCGGCCTCGACGACCGTCAGGCAATCCTCTGTCTTCGGCGCCAGGGGCTTTTCGCAGAGCACGGGCTTTCCCGCCTTGAGACAGGCGAGCGTGTAGTCCGCATGCGTGGCGTCGGGCGAGGCAATCAGCACGGCGGCCACGGCGGGGTCGCCGATCACGGCAAGCGGATCGTCGGTCGCCAGTTTCGCGCCGGTCTCGGCGGCCACGCTGCGGGCGCGCGCCAGATCGGCATCGGCGATGGCCACCAGATGCGCGCCGGCGATCTGGCCCGCGATGATGCGGGCATGATCCGCACCCATGATGCCGGCACCGATGACGCCGATCCCGAGGCTCATGATGTCACCGTACCTGTCCGATGGCGCGCAGCATGTCGCGGTACCACGGCGTGGCCGTGTCGAAATGCTTGCCGCCCTTGATGCGCGGGAACTCGATGGCGCG
>JAPLOT010000060.1 GCA_026400595.1 Alphaproteobacteria bacterium
CGCCGCATCATCGCGGCCATGAAGGAGGCCGAGGCCCAGGGCAAGGGCGCCGTGTCGCTGGACGGCCGCCTCATCGACTATGCCTCGATCCGACAGGCCGAAGTCCTCGTCAAGAAAGCCGAGATGATCGCAAGAGCCTGATGTATCTGAATACCTCCTATTGAGAAAAATCAGTACTTTAAGCGCAAGCCTCATTCCCGGCACAGTCTGATGACAGTCTTGTGAAGATGTCACTTTACAAAACCTGAAACGCCGCTAATCGTGCTGCGTTGCAATATATCTCATTCAGGCCCTGAGGAATGAAGCTTACCCGCCGTGAAATCATGGGGCAGGCCGCAAAGCTTGCTGTGCTCGCCGCCGCATTCAAGACCGGTTCTCTCCCGCGCTTCGCCCAAGCGTCCGAACTCTACGAACCCTTCAGCGAGTTCCGCGATGACTTTGTCCGCAACCTTGCGCGCGAACTGGCAGCGAAGCCCTATGTCGACGAGAAGATCGAGATGCCCGCTGACTTCGAGGTCTCGACCTATGACCAGTATCGCGACATCCGTTTCAACACCGACCGTTCTCTCTGGAAGGGCGAGGAGCACAAGTTCTCCTTTGACATGTTCCACTCAGGTTTTCTCTTCACGAAGCCGGTCGACATCTATGTCATCGAGGGCGACAAGCAGGCGAAGCTGAAATACGATCCTTCGCTCTTCGTCTTCGGGCCCAAGGTCAAGCCGCCCGATGGCAAGACCGACCTGCACTATGCCGGATTCCGCATCCGGTATCCGATCAACAATCCGGACGTGCACGACGAGTTCGTGGTCTTCCAGGGTGCATCCTATTTCCGCGCTGTCGGCCGTGGCCTCCTCTATGGACTTTCGGCACGCGGCCTTGCGATCGACACGGGACAACCCTCCGGCGAAGAGTTTCCGGCCTTCCGCTCATTCTGGATCAAGAAGCCGGAGGCCCCGACCGGCATCATCGTCATCGAGGCCTTGCTCGACAGCCCATCGATCACGGGCGCTTATCGCTTCTCGATCAAGCCCGGCGACGACACCCAGATGGATGTGGAGATGACCTTGTTCCCGCGGCGCGACCTCACTCACGTGGGCATCGCGCCGCTGACCAGCATGTTCCTCTTCAACGCCATCGGACGGCCAGTCGAGGACTACCGGAATGCCGTTCATGATTCCGACGGCTTGATGATGCTGCGCGGCACCGGCGAATGGCTGTGGCGCCCTCTCTCCAATCCGCGGACGCTGCAGATCAGCGCCTTCCAAGACATGAGTCCGCGCGGCTTCGGACTGATGCAACGCACGCGCCGCTATGAAGATTTCCTCGACCTGGAGTCGAAGTATGAGCGCCGGCCCAGCCTCTGGGTCGAACCGATCGGAGACTGGGCGGCAGGCGCGGTGGAACTTTACGAAATCCCGACCGAGTTCGAGACCAACGACAACATCGTGGCCTTCTGGCGGCCGAAGGAAACGCTCAAGCAGGGCGGCAGCAACACCTACGTCTATCGCCTGCATTGGTGCGCCACCTGGCCCACCGAGCAGCCGGCGCCGCTTGCGCTGGTTTCTTTCTCGGGCTCAGGCGTCGATTACGACTACGCCTCCAATCCGCCCAAATATGATCCCAACCTTCGCATGTACGTGATCGAGTTTGCTGGTGGGCCGACGGCGGGGGAACTTTCGGCGGACATCACAGCCAGCGCAGGAACCATCAGCAAGGTCGTGGTCTACGAGAACCCAGAGAATGGCACCACACGCCTGTCCTTCGCCCATGATACGACGGGTCTGGAACTGGCGGAGCTGCGCGCCGTTCTCAAGCGGGGCGACGTCGTCGCCGGCGAAATCTGGTTGTTCAGATGGACAAGATCTTGAGGTCGACACCGGCTGACGCACCACTTGAGATGCCCGCGCAGAACCTGCGCGAATGGCCTGGCACGGCGCGCCGGGTGACGCCGGCACCAGGCACCTTCCAGGTGCGGGTTTTCGTATTCGGTTTCACGGCCCTGCTCACCGCCGGCGGCACCTATGGCATGTACCAGGTGATCAGCCCGGTGAACGTGACCTCGCTTCAACTGCTCTTTGCCGCAATCTTTGCCCTGACCTTTACGTGGATATCCTTCGCCTGCGCCAGCGCATGCCTCGGCTTCTGGGCGATTCTGGTGGGCCGCCTGCCCGTTCCACGGATTTCCCGGCACGCCAGGATGGGCCGCACGGCGCTGCTCATGCCGGTCTACAACGAAGACCCTCAGCACATCTTCGCGGCGCTGGAGCGCATGGGCCGAGCCCTGCAGTGGCAGGGTGCACAGCGCCACTTCGATATCTTCGTTCTCAGCGACACGCGCCTGCCTGACGTGGCAGCGCAGGAGGAGAAGTGCTTTCGCGACCTGCGCCACGCACTGCAGGGCGAGATGGGGATCTTCTACCGCCGCCGCACCAACAACCATCACCGCAAGGCCGGCAACATCGCCGACTTCGTCACGCGCTGGGGCGGCGCCTACGACCACATGATCGTCCTCGACGCCGACAGCGAAATGAGCGGCGAAGTGCTGGTATCGCTGGCGCAAAGCATGGCGGCCGACCCGGAAGCCGGCATCATCCAGAGCCTGCCGCTGCTGCGCAACCGGTGGACGCCCTTCGCGCGCATGACCCAGTTCGCCGGGCGCATCTATGGTCCGGTGGTCGCCGCCGGGCTGGCCCTGTGGCACGGGCGCGATGGCAACTACTGGGGTCACAATGCCATCATCCGCACACGCGCCTTTGCCGAAGCCGCGGGGCTTCCCGAACTGGAGGGACGCAAACCCTTCGGCGGTCATGTCCTCAGTCACGACTTTGTCGAAGCGGCATTGCTCCGCCGCGCAGGCTGGGCTGTCTACATGCTGCCGCAGCTCGAGGGATCCTACGAAGAGACGCCGCCCACCCTGATCGATCTGGCCGTACGCGACCGGCGCTGGGCCCAGGGAAATCTCCAGCATGTCAAGCTGCTGCGAACCAAGGGACTGCACTGGGTGAGCCGTGTCCACCTCATCCAGGGCATCATGTCCTACCTGGCCTCGCCGCTCTGGCTCATGCTTCTGGTCGCAGGCCTCGGCCTCGCCTTCATTGCACGCTACACCGAACCGAACTACTTCCCGGACGGCTTCTCGCTTTTCCCAGCCTGGCCGGTATTCGACCCGGAACTCGCACTCCGTCTCCTGACGATAACGGCCGTCGTGCTCTACCTGCCGAAGGTGCTGGGCCTTGTGCTGGCGCTTCGGGATCCGGAGCTGCGCCGCGGCTGTGGAGGAACTGCAGGCCTGCTGAAGAGCTTTGCAGCAGAAACCGTGCTTGCGATGCTCCTGTCGCCCGTGATGATGCTGATCCAGTCGCGCTTCGTATTCGACGTACTGGCCGGCCGAGACTCGGGCTGGAATGCACAGAACCGACTCGATGCGGCCCTGCCCTTCCGCGTTGTTTTTCGACGACACTGGTTGCATGTGATGACGGGGCTCCTCTTCGGCAGCCTGGCCTTTGCCGTCTCCTGGGCCGCTTTCTTCTGGTTCATGCCGATCATGGCCGGCCTCTTCGCGTCGCCGATCATCTCCTGGGCCAGCGGCCTGCCTTCGCTGGGCCGCCGCCTGTGGCTTGCCAATGTGTTCCGCATTCCGGAGGAACAATCGCGCCCCGTGGTGGAGACGGAGCTCCGCGAGGCCATTCCCCTCCTGCAGGCCGCGGAATAATCAGCCATGTCATCCCCGGCCGGCTCGCGCACCGCCGTTGCCATTGGCCGTGGCATGATAGGCCTCTTCGTGGCCTATGCCCTTCTGCTCGCGGTCATGGCCTATCTCGGCCGCTGGACGCCTGCCTATCTCGAAGGGCGCGATCTCTGGCATTTTCTGTTCCCCCGCATGCTGGTGGCCATGGTCATGCTCGGTGTCCTCGCCTCCTTCATCCGGATCGTTCCGGCCGCGCTGCTGTTGTCGTCGATCCTGCTGATCGGCGGCACGATCTCCGCCATCAAGCGCGAGTCCACCGGTGAGCCCTTCCAGATCAGCGACATCTTCCTGACCGGGCAGAGCGGCGCACTTCTCGGATATGTCAGCTGGGACAAGTGGCTGGTCGGCCTTCTCATCGTCCCGGCCATCGTCCTCGCTGCCCGCAACATGCGCATCAGGCGCTGGAGCCTGCCCGTGGCGCTATCCTGCGTCGCCCTGCTCTCGACTTACCGGTTGGAGGCAGTCGCCAATTGGATTCACGACAATTCCTACTGGATCGGCGTCGAGAATCTCACCTTCAGCCAGGCCGAGAGCGAACGCATGAATGGCTTCGCGACGCATCTCTACTTCTCGACGGCTGGCCTCCGCCTCGGCTCCTTCACCGAGGAGGAAATCCGCGCAGCCATGGCCGATCTCGGTGATGTGCCGCCCGCACCGGCACGAACGGGGCCCCAGCCGGACATCTTCATCGTCCTGGGCGAAGCCTGGTGGCGCGATCCCACCGACAAGGCCTCACCGATCGACAAGCTGGTCGCTGCGGGATTTGCGGAAGGAACAGCCATATCGCCTGTCTACGGCGGAACGACGCCCAATGCCGAATTCGAGGTGCTGACCGGCATTCCGATCCGCAGCTTTCAGGCCGGCATCATACCCTTCCAACACTATCTGCAATACTTCACCTCGCAGACCCGCGCCTTGCCGCGCCTGCTGACGGAGGCTGGATACACGGCGCGTGCCTACCACAACTTCCAGCCTCGTTTCTGGCTACGAGACCAGGTCTATCCGCTCTTCGGGTTTGCCAGTTTCGATAGCCAGGACCAGATGTCGCTCGTTGTCCAGGAAAATGGCTGGCCCACCGACCAGGGCCTGTTCGATCGCGTCCTCCAGCGTGTCGGCGAGGCGGCGCCGCAATTCCACTTCATCGTCACGGTGGAGACGCATGGTCCGTACAAGGAGGACAAGGCGCGGGACGTGATTGGCGGCGAACGCCATCCCGGGATTACCGACTATCACACGCGGCTGTCATCGGCAGTCGACCGCCTCATTGCCTTCGACAGGAAACTCCGTGAACGGGGAAAGCCCTATGTACTTCTGGCCTTCGGTGATCATCTGCCAGGCCTGCGGCTGCATCAATGGAAGATCGGCTGGAAGAGGGAGGATGACCCGCACCTTCACGAGGTGCCGTTCGTGATTGCCAGCAACATCGAGAATGCCTCGGCGTTGCGCGACAGGCTAAACGGCCGCCCCTTCATCTGCTTCTCGCCCGTATTGATCGAAGCGCTCGCATTGGGTGTCGCCGACCGCTACATGAGTCACATGGCCAAGATCTGCGATTCGGAGGAACGCGCAGCATTCACGCCGGCCGAGGCAGTCCTCCACAACCAGCTCTTCTCCGAGTCGCCTCAGCCCTGAGACTTGCGCCGCTTGGCCAGTGAGCCGATGATCGCGGTCAACGCAGGAACGATAAGCTGGGTCATCTGCAGGCGGTCGCCGCTGCCCAGACCGCCGAGCAACGGCATGGCACGCAGTTCCGCCTCGATCTCCTGTGTGGACAGGTTGCGCAGCTCTTCGGCAAGGGCGATCTCCGGGCCCGGTTTGACCAGAGCCGCAATGAGCAAGGCTATTCCAGCCAAAGCAAAGTTG